>WFRO01000306.1 GCA_015486475.1 Bacteroidales bacterium | reverse complement strand
GGGATATCCCTCCGGAAGAGGAGATCGTAGGCCTCTTCATGGATTATGAAACGTTCGGAGAGCATCAGTGGGAGGAGACAGGCATATTTGATTTTCTGGAAGCCCTGCCGGAAGCTGTCCTGGGCACGACCGATTTTGTTTTCAGCACACCCCTGGAGGCCGTCCGGGAGCTGCAGCCTGTCTCCGAGATCTCCGTGCCTTATCCGATCTCGTGGGCCGATGAAGAGAGAGACCTGACGGCCTGGCTGGGAAACGAGTTGCAGGATGAGGCCTTCCAAAAACTCTATGCCCTCGAAGGGAGGATCAGGAAGATCAAGGACCCTGCCATCCGTAAAGACTGGAACTACCTGCAGACCAGCGATCATTTTTATTACATGTGCACAAAATTCTTTTCCGATGGAGCAGTACATTCCTATTTCAACCCTTATGATTCACCTTACGATGCTTTCATTAATTTTATGAACGTGTTGAGTGATTTTGAGATCAGGGTAAATGCTGCTCATGCCGTAAAAGAAGGATCTCCCGAAGTGACGCGGTTGAACAAGCTGTTGAAGGAAAAAGAGAAAGAACTGAAGGTGTATGAAGAGGAATTGAAAAAATACAGGGGAGACAGATCTCCCCGGAAGACGGTACGGAAACGTACGACAAAAAAGAGTACCGGCGGCAAGACCTCCCGGTCTTCATCAGGGAAAAGCAACCGGAAAAGATCCTCTTCTTCCGGCGCCTAGACAGATCCTGATAATATAGTGTGAAAAAAGTAGTGTCCCGGGAGTTTCCCCGGCGCAAAAAATATTAGTGTATTGTTCATAAAAAAATTAAAGAAACGCAATGAAACCAAATTCATTATTTGAAGTAAGTTGGGAAGTATGTAACAAGGTGGGGGGTATCTATACGGTGATAAGCACCAAGGTGCCTGCCATGATCAAGGAGGTGGGAGAGAACTATTTCCTTATCGGCCCGGACATCCTCAAAGACAATGAGGGCGATCAGGGAGAGTTCATCCAGGATGATTCATTGTACGTTGCCTGGCGGCAGCAGGCGGCTGCCGAGGGGCTCAATGTACGGGTGGGGCGGTGGAACCTGCCCGGAAAACCCAAGGTGATCCTCATAGATTTTTATTCGTTCATCTCGCAGAAAGACGAGATCTTCGCAAAATTGTGGGAAGATTTCAAGCTGGATTCCCTGTCGGGCCAGTGGGATTATATTGAACCTGCCCTGTTCGGTTATGCCGCCGGACGGCTTATCGAGAGTTTTGTCAATTTCAATCTGGGCTTCCAGGAAAATGTGGTGGCCCAGTTCCATGAATGGATGACCGGCGCGGGTGTCTTATACCTGAACAGTTCAGCCCCTCATATTGCCACGGTATTCACCACCCATGCCACGGTGCTGGGACGTGCTTTGGCCGCGAACAACAAACAACTGTACAAAAATCTGGAGCAATTCAACCCCAACCAGATCGCCCGGGAATTCAATATTGTTTCCAAACATTCACTGGAGTCCCTTTCCGGGCAGGCGGCGGATGCTTTTACCACGGTCAGTACGATCACGGCCCGTGAATGCAAATATTTTCTCGGGAAAGAGGTGGACAGGGTGACCCCCAACGGGTTTGAGGATTCTTTTGTGCCCCATGGTGAGATGTTTGGTAAAAAAAGAGAAGAGGCACGACGGTTGTTGCTCAAAAGTGCAGGCGCATTGTATGGGAAAAAGTTTGATGACCGGGCCTTCCTGGTGGCCATCAGTGGCCGGTATGAATTCAAGAACAAGGGTATCGATATCTTTATCCGTTCGCTGGCCCAGCTTAAGGAGCGAAAAAAAGAACACCGTGAGGTGGTGGCGTTCATCCTGATCCCGGCCGACCACGCCGGGCCCTGTCCGGGCCTGCAGGAGGTGATGGAGGGGAAGAAAGAACGCTATGAGGGAGATCCTCTGCTCACCCACGACCTCCGCTGGCGGGAGCATGACGCCATCCTGCGGTTGCTGAAAGAGGAGGGCCTCGACAAACCGGAAGACTCCGGTGTGCATGTCGTTTTTGTGCCTTCTTATCTCAATGGTGATGACGGCATCTATAACCTCCCTTATTATGATCTGCTGGTCGGCTTCGATCTGACCGCTTTCCCTTCCTATTATGAGCCGTGGGGATATACTCCCCTGGAGAGTCTGGCTTTTCATGTGCCTACGGTGACCACTACCCTGGCCGGTTTCGGGGCCTGGGTGAAAGAATATTATGAGGTAAAGGACCAGGGTATCGTCGTCCTGGAGCGAAATGATGACAATGATGATGAGGTCACTTCGCGGCTGGCTGCAGCCATGGAGCAATATGTGTCTTTTCCTGCTGACAGAATGAACAAAGCACGGAAAGAGGCATACGCCGTCTCCCGCATAGCATTGTGGAAAAATCTTGTGAAGCATTACCTGGAGGCATACCGCAAGGGAGTGGAGGAAGTGAATCAGCGTTTTCGCTCGCTGGATCTGGCCACACAGACGAAGGAGGCTCCTTTTATCGTACCGCCGAAGATGCTCTCCACGCCCCAGTGGAAGCCCCTGTTCATCGAATCACGGGTGCCGCCACGCCTGAAGGTGCTGGAAGAGCTGGCGGGCAACCTGTGGTGGTCGTGGTATGACGATGCTGCTCAACTCTGGCAGGCTGTGGATGAGTACTTATGGGAGGAAACGGGACACAATCCTGTTATGCTGCTTGAAAGAGTGGATTATAAAAGACTTCTTTCCCTGGCACGCAGTAAGAAGTTCCTTGCCCATCTGGACAAAGTGGTGTCAGAGTTCCGGAAATACATGGATGAAAAACCGGACCGCTCCCTGCCGCATGTGGCTTATTTCAGCATGGAGTTCGGTCTGCATAGCAGCCTGAAGATCTATTCCGGGGGCCTGGGTGTATTG
>WFRO01000305.1 GCA_015486475.1 Bacteroidales bacterium | reverse complement strand
CCTGGCCAATGACAACCAGCCGAAAACACTGAAAGCTGCCAAATTTGTGAAGTCGGTCAAATAGGAACAGGCCGGAGAAATCTTATCTTTGCCGGTAAGTGCAAAAAGCATTCTTATGAGTTACCATCTGCGGATCAACGGGCGGGGCAACGCCTGGCCGGTGCCCATCGCACAGGTGCATCCCTTCTACTCGCTGCCGGGAGCGCCCGACTATGCCAATGCCTCCTACTCCCTCCTGCGGAAAGATGAGTCCGGCAAGGTAGTCATGGACCTCCTGGTGGATGCGGGACATGGCATCGTGCCTTTCCTGCTGCGGCACGGCAACCGCATCCCCGACGCCCTGCTGATCACCCATCCCCATTTCGACCATACCCTCGGCATGGACTGGATCATCCAGAGCTACTACCGTTTCCATGGCAACCGGCGTTATCCCGTCTATGCTACCCGCGGCTGTCAAGAGCAGATCATCGCCACCATGCCCCACATGGCCGACCTGGTGGCCTTCACCGACCTGCCCTACGGAATACCCGTTGAGGTGCCCGAGGCAGGAGAGGGGATCACCGTGACGGCTTATCCCGTTTTTCATGGTCCCCATGCGCGGGCTGCCGCCATGCTGCGCGTGGCCGTGCCGCAGGCCGGACAACAGCTCCTCTTCACAGGCGATGTGCTGCTGCCCCTGCTGCAGCAAAAAGACCTGGAAGCCCTGCAGGGTGCTGACTGGCTCCTTACCGATGCCAACAACCGTTTTCCTAACCCAAAGACCAACCACTGGTCGGTGAGCCGTCATCCGCAGGACGACCGTTACCTGGAGCCCTGGCTGCAGGCGCTGACCCAGGAAGATCTCATGGCTCCCCACAATTTTCAGAGCTATGACAACTACAGCTATCTCCTCGGCTTTTTTGAGGATTTCCCCGATAATAAGGACTATCTCCTGACCTTGCTGGACTTTGTCCTGCGTGTACGTCCACGCAACCTCCTGCTGGCCCACTATAGTGGCATAGAGGATGAAAAGTATTACGGCGAAGAGGTGCTCGATACGGCCGGATTGCAGTCGTGGGGAGAGCGGTTATTCTCCGGACCTCTGCCCCATACCCGCCTCCTGGTGCCCGACACCGGCGAAATTTATGCTCTGAATCATTAACCACGAACCACGAACCACGAACTACGAACTACGAACCACGACCCCCTGTTCATAGCGCTCCTTTGCGCCATTGCGTGAAGCCTTTTCCTCTGGTCTCCAGAAATACCTATTTCGGAAGTGCTGGAGTGCCTAAAGTTTGGAGTGCCTAAAGTTAAAAGTTAGTCTGATTCTCAGGAACTTAGTGGCATCCTGGTGCAACTTTACGTAACAGTCGGAATTACAGTGGATAAGGTTTCACGCAGAGAAACGCAAAGAAGTGGGCAAAGAATAGCAAAGGAGAATCGGTGGTGGTTCTTTGGAGTTGTTATCGCATCATCGCTTCATCCTTCGTCCGCCGTAGCTGGTTCCTGAGTAGCCGGAGGCGTACCGAAGGATGGCGAAGGCGGAGCTCATCGCTCATCTCTGAGTAGCCGCAGGAGTACGATCATCCTTCCTCCTCCTCCTGCTCCTTCCGGTCCTTCTCCTTGAAGAAAAAGTCCTTGTCTTCCAGTAGTGCTTCTTTCATGTTCCTGGACATGGATCTGAAGGCATGTATTGTGCCTTTATCGGTTGAGGCGAAGTGCAGTGCTTTTCCGTTGTCGATGCCTAGGGAGGCCGCCTCATGGATGGCATCCTGGTTGGCGCCGAGGAAGATGAATTGCCAGCCTCTTTTCTCCTCCTTTTTGCGGATCATCTCAAAGATCTGCTTACGCGAATATTCATGGCTGGCGTTCTCCAGTCCGTCGGTAAGGATGACGAAGAGTACCTTGCCGGGACGGTCCTTTTTCTTCGTGGCCTTATGCCGGGCGCGGGTCTCGCGTATGCCGCGGCCGATGGCGTCCAGCAGGGCTGTTGTGCCGCGCGGGACAAAGGTGTCGCGGTTCAGGGGGGTGATCTTTCTGATCTTCCTGCCCTGGTACACGGTCTCGTATTCATGATCGAACTGTATCAGGGTCATGCGCGCCTCCGGAATGCCTTCCTGCTGCTCGTTGAGGAAATGGTTGAACCCTTCGATCGTGGTGTTACGGATCGCCTCCATCGACCCGGAACGGTCGAGGATAAAAGTGATGTCTGCTTTTGTTTCTTTCATGATGATGTAAGTGTTTAAATGAAAAATTATTATTTTGTCGCTGCAAGTGTAAAACAAAAGGGTGCAGTCTTTCTGCATTCAGCGAAAAAACCGATCATGCCTACAAATCTTAATGCACTGATACGCTACCGGACCCTGGATGATTGCTTCCAGAACAAGCATGGGGAATGGACCCTGGAAAAACTGGCCGAGAGATGCTCCTACACCCTGGATGATGCCCGGGGCCGGAACAATCCTGTTTCTGTCCGTACCATTCAGGACGATATCCGGGTGATGCGCAGCGATATCCTCGGCTTCAACGCCCCCATTGTGGTGAATGACGGGATCTATTACTACAGTGATCCGAACTTTTCGATCTTCAATGCGGTTATTCCGGAAGAGGAGACATTGCGGGAGATATATGATGATATGTTATACTGGTGGCAGGAGGAGGGTGTTCATCGTCTGGAATATCCGCTAAGGAAGATGGCAGAAGTACTGGGAGAGACCTTCCCGCCGCCGGGGATGGAACCCCGGCCCTCCGGACCCGGCGTTGTGCGTGCTCCTGTGGAACACAGGGGTATTTTGGATAAGAAAAGAGAAACTTATTTCCTGAAAAAAGAAAGAATGAAAAAGAAGATCTACTTTCCCTGGTCTACGATCTTCAAGATATTGTGAGAAGATCCCTGTGTGTTAATATGTGCAGGTAAATATCCGATATCCTGTCTTCAGGTCAGTCGTCCCCGTAAATATCATACCGCGGCGGGTACCTGTCCACATCGATCCGGTCGATATTGCTGATCGCGAACAGCTTACGGTCTTCGTCAGGAAAATCCGCATTCAGGAAGTTCCGGGTGAATTCGGCATCCATAAGGTAATAAAAAGGCTTTTCATCCTCTTCATATATTTCCAGGTCATCTTCATCCTCCCGGAAAAAAGCATCTAAGGATGATCCTTCCTCTATTGTCCCATCGGCGTTAAAGATCAAAGGGATTTCTTCTCCTAAGGAATCTTCATCTTCGTCTTCGTCTAAAAGGTATGATTCCGGATCATCATCGTCTGGATCCATGTAGATGATATGTTTGCCCCCCTGGATCTTGTCCGGATCCTGGTCGCTGCCGATAGCAACATGAAAATATCCCCCGAAATTCCGCAGGATCTCTTCACCCACCACAAAGAGAATGTCAATGAAGGTGCATATTTTCAGTGATTGCTCCGGCAGGTACCCGATGGCTTTCCGGACCTGTTCCTTCTCTCCCGGTTTTATCTCCGGTTCTCCAAACCTGAATAACACAGCCGTGATGATCCGCAAATATTTCTGGTATCTGAGCAACCGTTCTTTTTTATACTCAGCCAGCGGCTTCTCGAACCAGATATCAAAGCATCCTCCGTCCATAGCATATGGTTTTAATTAGATCTCTACAAATTAACATAATACTTTTTGAGCAATATACGACATATTGTGTCAGGTGGAAATAAGGTACTATCCATTCTTAGGACTACTTTTGGCTAATTCTTAATTGAATGAAAAGTTTCATGAAATTTAATTTTAGGCAGATTACTGCACTAAAAAGAAGATCATGCCGGTAAACAAAAATGCTCTGCTGCGTTACCATGTTCTGGACAAGTGTTTCCGGAATACAAAGCGCCGTTATTTTCTTGAAGATCTGATGTGTGCGGTCAATGAAGTATTTGGGGAGAAGGTTAGAGTGATCAGTCCGGAAAGGCTCAAAGACAGGATAAGGGAAAGGATGGAAAACGCGAGAAATATCTATTTTTAACATCAGACCGGATCATCCTTTCTGGTCAGGAATCCCGGGTACCGTCCGGTTTTTCCAGTTCGAACAGGTTCAGTTGCTTGATGGCTTGTTTTGTAAGTAGGTGTTAATAAGTAAGATATGCAATATGCAGAAAGGCTGCACATACATATCATACTTTTGTACCGTCCAAATGTCCAACGTTAAATCTACAAAAAACAATCGATCATGAAAAATTTTAAAACAAACCTTAAAACAGAACAAGAAATGAAGAAAATGAGTAAAACCATGAAAGCATCAAGTGAAAGACTGAGAGCAACCGTAAACTATCTGGCCGGGGAGCTGGGCTCGCGCGGTTATGACGAGCCGGGGAATACGCTGGCCCGGGACTATATCCGGGAACAGTTCAGGGCCATGGGCTACGAGCCGGTCCTGCAGACATACAAGGCCGGCGGGCGCATGTACGACAATGTGATCGCGGTCTATAATCCGGGCAGGGAACGCAAGCTGATCATCGGCGGCCACTTCGACAGCGTGTCGGGCCAGCCGGGGGCGGATGACAATGCTTCGGCTGTGGCCGGAGTGCTGGAGTCTGCCCGTTTATTTCAGCAGAACAGGCCGGAGTTGCCCTTTACTGTGGAGTTCGTGGCGTTCAACCTGGAGGAGCCCCCTTTCTTTTCCTCCCCGGGCATGGGATCGCATGTGCATGCCGCGTCCCTGAATAAGGATGAGGTGGCCGGCATGATCAATTATGAGATGATCGGCTATTTCACAAGTGAGCCAGGATCCCAGACCGTACCGCCAGAGCTGGCCGGGACGGTGCCGGATACAGGGGATTTCATCCATGTTATGGGGTCCGTGAAACATCCGGAGTTTGCGGATAAAGTGGCAGAAGGCATGCAGGAGGCCGGCGAGGTCACAGTGTATCATCACAACCTTCCGGAAAGAGGAGAGTTCAGCCGCCTGTCTGACCATATGAACTACTGGGACCATGACATACCGGCCGTGATGGTCGGGGATACCTCCTTCCTGCGGAACCCGAACTACCACACCCTGAAAGATCTGCCCGAAACCCTGGACTACGAAAGTATGGCCGGAGTGGTGAGTGCGGTGTATCATGCTGTGGTGCACCGCCTCTGATGCGGAAACCGGATAGGCGGCCGATTCAAAAAATACCTATTTAAATAGGTGTTAAAATAGGTAATTAAATAGGTAATTAAATAGGTATTTCTTGAGTTAAAAGTTAAAAGTGGGCTAAAGTTAAAAGTTAGGTTGACTTTGCAGAACTTAATGGCATTCTGGTGCAATCTTACGTAATAGTCGGAATTACATCGGATGAGGCTTCACGCAGAGAGACGCAAAGAAGCGCGCAGAGAAACGCAAAGGAGGTTCACTGA
This sequence comes from Bacteroidales bacterium, assembly GCA_015486475.1. GTDB lineage: Bacteria > Bacteroidota > Bacteroidia > Bacteroidales > VadinHA17 > DRPN01. Next base: position 2,176 of record WFRO01000305.1, on the reverse strand, counting down.
TGGCTCTCAGGTGGTGACGGGTGGTATTTCGTTCCGGGTCCACTTCGTCCGTTCGCATGGTCACCCAGCACCCAGCACCCAGTACCCCCGTCCGAACGGACGTTCGTCCGGGCGGGCAGCACCTATTATAGAGTTTGGAGTATGGAGTTAAATGACTTCCCCTGAAAAAGTTAACATGAACAAATCATCAGTGTTTGGTGAATGGCTTGCTCAGGATACGTTCATGTCCATGCATGAGGTTCAGATAGTAAGTGCCTGGAGGTAAAAGGGCAATGGGAATAACTCCGTCAGCATAGATCTTCCCTGTCTGTAATACTCTTCCGGAAAGATCAATGATCCTGTAATCGCATGGATTGGTAAGGTTTTTTATTTGAAGTTGATCACGCGCCGGATTAGGGAAGATATAGATCTCTTGTTGCAAGGGTACTGGTACAGTGGTTAAGAGAATATCAACCGCAAGGGTGGCTGTATCGCTGGTGCAGCCGCCTCCCACCGTGGCCCATGCTTTTACGGTTCCTGTTCCCGTGCTGTCCCACAGGACCATGATAGAGTCCTGGCCCTGGCCGGAGAGGATGGTGCCGTTCTCCACCCACCACTCATAATGATTGATGCTGTCAGAAGGCGCTGTATATAAGTAAGTCTCATTAAGGATAACAGAGGTGTCTCCGGAGATCCGGAACGAAGCGGGACGGGTGAATTCCGAAACAGACAGATAGACAATGCTGTCATTCCCTTCTGTGGAAGAAATGGTTCCCGTATAAACGCCTTCCCCATAATAATTGCCATACCAGTAAACACTGTCACCTTCGCAGGTATTTCTTACATCCATTTTATGGTTTGAAACGGTATAATAAATATGTTCATAAGGCATATAATCATAAATTGGATAGTTCCGGTAATGGTCCGTAAGCTTTGCTTTGATCGTGCCGGACGGATCATAGGAATATTTTATCCTTTCATAATCTTTAAATGAACTGTCTGAGCTGTTCCATAAATAATCGTGGAAAAGTACAAGTTGTCCGTTTTCATCATAAACATAAGTATATTTGTAGCCCCACCAACGGTTTTCATCAGAAACCCGTTCATAATATTCTTTTAAAATTACCATTTCGTTATTGTCATATTCATATTTTTCATAACGGAGTTTTTGCCAGTTTGTCGAGCCGGCATTCCAATAATAATGATCATGGGATAAAACATTGCCGGCCGGATCATTTGTGAATTCATCTTTTTTGAAGTTAGCCCATGTCGAAGTTGCGGTATCCCATAAAAGAAAAAGCCTACTGCTGGTATATCCTGATGGGTCATAGGTGTATTCGTATTTTAAGTAAGGTCTCCACAGACTGCTGTCTTTTTCCCAGGTTGAGACCACTAAGGTTTTGATCTTAACGTCATCCTCAAAAATACTTTCTACTTTTCTTGAACCGATCCACTGATTTGTCAGGGTATCCCATACATAAGATATCCCCAGAATATTCTTCCCGGCGTCGTTATATGAGCTTTCAAATTTGCTGTTAAAAATCCATTTGGAGGAGTCGGCATTCCATATTGAAGTAATATGCAACGTATCATGACCTTCCTGGTCATAGAACATTTCCAGTTTGTCATAGGCCTTCCAGTCATTGAGATCCTGGAACCAATTATATCTTATTGACAAGGTCCAGTTCCCGGCCGAATCATGTTCCTGTATGTTCTTTTCCAAAGGTTCCATTTTTTCTCCATAGTGATAGCAAAAATATGTAATATGCTTATTTACATATCCGTAGGTGTCGTAGCTGTATTCTTCCAGCCTGTTGTACCACCATGCATCCTCTGGAGTATAATAATCATAAAGCTTTAATCTTATGAGCCTTCCTTGCGGATCATATATGTAGTTTTTTTTGGCATTTTTTCTATGACCGAGATATTTGATCTCACTTAAAATATTGGTGTCTGTATCGAAAATTGTAACGATACGATTGTTAAGCGCGGAGTCTCTTCCTATGAAATTATATGTAATCTTTTCCTTTACAATAATGTCTTGTTGCTGTGCTGATGAATTTGGGGAAAGGATCATAGCAGGGAAAATGAAAGCAATGATCCATTGAACAGCACGGAAATTTTTGCGCATAGATCGGCCCATAGATCGATAATTTATATTATGATGACTAATATAATAAAATGTTTTCTGATTTTG
>WFRO01000304.1 GCA_015486475.1 Bacteroidales bacterium | reverse complement strand
CCTCCTGCCCGGCGTCGCCGGAGAGAAAACCACCGGGCAGTTCCATCTCCTGGGAGCTACCGAGCAACTGCTGGGACATATCGAAACCCCTTGCCGTGAAGAGATGGAAGATTTTGCAGCTGCCGTGGGTTTTGATTTTATCATCAATACCATCCTGGACCGCGATGGCAATCTGGTGAAGATGGTGGCGGGAGATATCGTCCGGGCACACCGCGAAGGCGTGCGGTGGGGACAGAAAGTCTTCGGAGCCCCTTTTGAACGGCAGAGTGATATCACTCTTTCCAGTACCTTCCCGGTGGATTATGACCTTTTCCAGGCCGACAAAGGGTTGTTCTCGGCCGTTATTTCTACCCGCAAGGGCGGGGAGATCATCCTTCTTTCCCCCTGTTATGAAGGGGTCAGCCCTACCCATCCTGAAGCTGTGGACCTGGCGGAAAAAGAGGATGAAGAGCTGCTCCGTCTGGCCCGGGATCCGGAGCGTAAGCACGATCCCCTAAGCATAGCGGAAGTATTGTATCTTAATTCGGCCAAAAAGGATTTCCGGATCACCCTGGCCTGCGAAGGACTGGGGGAAACAACTGCCCGGAAAATGGGCTTCAACTTTATCCGTCCCGGTGATTTGCAGGAATATTTGAACGGGCAGACAGGCAAGGGACGGTCGCTGGGCATCATCCATAACAGCGCCGAAACACTGCCCGTTTTCTCCGGTGATAACGATCTGTAAAACCTGTTCATGATGACGAGTCAAATAGAAAAAAGATCCTTTTATCCCTGGCTGGTGGTAGGCCTTCTCTGGATGGTTTCCCTGCTGAACTATCTGGACCGGTTGCTGATCGCCTCCATGCGTGACCCCATCAAGGAAAGCATACCGATGACCGATGCCCAGTTTGGCCTGCTTACCACCATTTTTTTGCTGGTTTATGGGATCCTGAGCCCTTTCGGGGGTTATCTGGCCGACCGCTACGGCCGCAAAGTGGTGGTCGTCTTCAGTCTCATCGTCTGGTCAGGGGTGACTTTATGGACGGGCTTTGCACGCAGTTATACAGAGATCCTGACCGCCCGGGCTTTTATGGGCATCAGCGAAGCGTGTTACATCCCGGCGGCCGTAGCCATGGTGATGGATTACCATAAAGGATCCACGCGTTCCCTGGCCTCGGGCATCCTGATGAGCGGTCTCTATGCAGGCATGGCGCTGGGCGGTACGGGCGGGTATATTTCCGAGTTTTGGGGCTGGCGGTACGGCTTCCATCTCTTCGGGATGATAGGGATCGCTTATGCGGGCGTTCTTTTTCTCTTGCTCCGGGATGCGCCCCGGACAGAAGCTGCCATAGAGAAAAAAGAACCGGAGAGACACACCGGCCTGCCACAGATCATCAGGACCCTGTTCGGCTCGTTTTCTTATTGGATCATCATCATTTACGGCATCCTCCTGGGCATGACCTTCTGGGTGATCTATGCCTGGCTGCCCACTTACTTTAAGGAAGGGTTCCACCTCTCTCTCGGAAAAGCAGGGGTCTCTGCCACAGCATTCATCCAGGTGGCCTCTTTTATCGGTGTGCTGGTGGGAGGTACCCTGGCCGACAGGTGGGCCCGCAGAAACATCAAAGGGAGGATCTATGTCCCGGCCATCGGTTTTATCGTGGGCGGTCCTTTTCTGTTGTTGATGGCTACCACCAACGTCTTCGTGATCGCTATCGTAGGGATCATCATCTTCGGGCTGGCCAAAGGATTCCATGATGCGAATTTCATGCCTGTCATCTGCCAGGTGGTGGATAAGAAGTACCAGGCGACCGGTTATGGTATCATGAGCTTTTTCAGTGTCATTGCCGGGGGTGCAATGATCTACCTGGGAGGAGCCATGAAAGATGCCGGCACCTCCCTGGCGGTTGTCTTCGAGATCTCTGCCGTGGGGGTGTTCCTGGCAGGATTGCTGCTGCTGCTTATCCGTCCGAAATACAGATATTGACAGAGCACATTTCTAAAATATTTTTTATGAAGAAACTTTGGTTGTTGGTCTGGATATTGCTTTGGGCCGTTCCGGTTTTCGGACAGGATGGCTCACCGGCAGGTGAGAACGGACATCCCGCCAGGACCAGGACGGGCATCATCCTGGCCGGCAGCTCCATCACCTGGGGGGAGGGTAACTTGCAGGACCGCTTCTCCGGGTATGTGGTGGATTATATGATGAACACCCTGGCCACCACACGTATGTGTGACAGTATGGAATACAACGGGAAGCCTGTTCCTTTCCTGAACCCCAAACAGTACCGGGGACGGGGCCTGATGATCAAAGGACGCCATGCCAGGGTTGCTTTTGACCTGTACGGCGACGAGATAGCCGTGTGCCAGAGCATCCTCCGCACAAAGGATTATGCGGTGATGCAGGTGAAAGCCGACGGAAAAGTGATCGGCACCTTTGCCAATCATAACCCTACCCTCGGAGCTGCCGAACAGACTTTCTCAGGAACGGGGGAGAGAGTGAAATTCATGCTGGATCATCCTTATACCTATGACCATCTCGTTACAGT
>WFRO01000303.1 GCA_015486475.1 Bacteroidales bacterium | reverse complement strand
TGCCAAGATACAGTTCGTGGAGAACTGGTACTTTGACACCCTCTCGCTCTCTTTAAATAAAGAGGTACGTTCTATGGTGCTGGGATATGAGGTGTATGATGAAAACGGTGATGTGCGGGGCTACAAGCCCGTATTTCAAGTGTATCTGAACCTGAAAAACGAATGACCATGGCAGTGTACCGCGAAGAGACCATCACGCAAGAAGCCCTCCTCCGCGTCGCCTCCCTGATGGTGACGGCAGCCCGGACAGCGCCCAAGACCCGCGGCCGCGACCAGCTGGAGTTCCTCATCGTCGATGGCGACGATCTGGAGAAGATCGCTGTAAAGATGGAAGAGCTGGGGGAACTCACCAAAGCCTACTTCTTCGGCCGCGATGCCAACGACCTGCGCCGGTCGGCCGCGGCCGTCCTTTTCGGCACCCGCATCCGGGCCCTCGACCTGCCCTACTGCGGCTGGTGCGGCTTTAAGGACTGTGCCGAAAAGAACAGGCACCCGGAGAACCCCTGCGCTTTTAACAACATCGACCTGGGCATCGCCATCGGCTCGGCCGTATCGGTGGCCATGGAGCACCGGGTGGACAACCGCATCATGTACACCATCGGCCAGGCCGTCCGCGACCTGGGCTACTTCCCGCCCGACATACGCATCATCCTGGGCGTGCCCCTCAGCGCCACGTCGAAGAATATTTATTTTAACAGAACGGGAAAGTCCCGATGAAGAGATGAAGGGAGAGAGGGACGGAGAGACGAAATGAATGATGGAATTCTATGGCAGGTTTCGACCTGACAGGATTGTCAAACCCCCACAAAATCAGAAACAGATAAAAATAAAAGATTTAGGTTATTTTTACCCAGGTAATTACCTTTTTATCAGCTTAAAAACTTTGTAGGTTTTATCTGCAGACACAGTCACTAAATAAATACCACGCTGCCATTGTGCCAAAGGCAGGATGATCTCTTTTTTAGCATTTCCTTTTACTACCTGAATTTTCCTGCCGGCAATATCCGTAATTGAGATAATCACCTTCTCCGGATGACCCAACCTCAACACCACATCCCCGGTTGTGGGATTAGGATACAGGTCTGCGGAAAAGGCAGAAATCTTTTCCGGAACCGCTGAAGGTGACAGGGAATAACAGGATGAAGTGTCTGTACAAGCATTTACGGTCACAACAACTGCATAATCTCCAACTGTCGACGGCACAAAATTTTGCCCCGTAGCCCCGTCAACCGGGATATAACCGTTATTGCAATCCACCCACTGATAAACGGCTCCCTCAGCATTTGCCGTCAAGGTATCTCCGGATTGAACCACCGAGGTGTCAACATGGATTATAGAGAGCTCAATGGTAATGATACTGTCACAGCCAATAGCATTTGCGAGGGTGTCATGATAAATACCACTCTCTGTCCAGATAAATTTTCCACTTGGTGAAATATATTGTTTACAGGATGTCTCACTTATTGTGGAAGCAGAATTACAATTATAGATCTCCAGCAATTGTTCATATTCCGGATTCGCACCATTCAGGCCCTGAAAATCATGGGTGGTTATGAGGCTATCTAAACCCGGATCATACCGGAAAACAGTCCCTTTTCCGTAAGATCCGCCGGCAGAACCCAACCCATATATTTTATTATCCGATGATTCCATGAGACTCCCGTAGGAATACATTCCGGCAGTACCGTCAAAATCAATGAATACTGAAAGATTATCCGCCACCGTATCATATTCAAAAAACACACCCATATTTTTTACACCGCCATACTTGGTAATACCGGCCAGTTTCCCTTCATGGGTCAGGAACAGACTTCCAAACGGCCAGGAACCGTTATCCCCATTAAAATCGAATCTTTTAACGAAACTATTTTCAGCGATCTTATATTCAAAAATAACACCATTATTTGTGGTTCCACCTTGTTTGGTCATCCCGTATAAGCTACCGTTACCGTCAGATACCAGATCCCCGTATGGATAAGCACCGGTTGTTCCATCAAAACTGAATTTGGGTGCACAAACTCCGTTTACGGGATCAAACTCAAAAAGGGCTCCCTTGTTATGCGCGCCGCCCACACTGGTCAATCCGTATAATTTACCGTCGGATCCTTCCATAAGACTCCCATAGGGTTGGATACCGCACTCTGATGTATCAAAATCCATTATTTTTACAAACCGGTTTCCCTGGTCCGGATCGATCACAAATAATACACCGTTATCATTGATACCTCCGTTTTTTGTCATACCGTATATTTTCCCATCCGATGCCTGAAATAATTTTCCAAATGGGAAACTGCCGTTCAAACTATCAAAATCGAAGATTTTTGTAAAGACACCGGAGAAAGGATCTAATTCGAAAATAACCCCATTCCCGGAATCCCCGCCTTTACTTGTTATGCCGAAAAGGTCTCCGCCGGCAGATTGAATAAATCCGCTTTCCGGGTATTTTCCGTCTAAAGCATCATTAAAATCAAATTGTTTGGCAATTATTCCGTTAGATGGATCGTATGAAAAAAATACTCCTTCATCTTCTTTACCTCCCCATGGAGCAGTTCCATAGAACAAACCGTTGGTATCAGCAAGAAGCGTTCCCACAGGGTAGCGTCCTTTCTCCTTTCCGTCAAAATCAACCTTTTTTGACAAAATCCCGGATTCCGGATCATATTCGAACAAAACACCCATGTTGCCGGCACCTCCCTCTTTGGTCATGCCGTAAAGTTTTCCATTGTCACCTTCTGTCAGACTACCGTTTGGAAAACTTCCGTTTGATCCGTTAAAATCAACCTTTTTTGTAAAAGTACCGGTTGTCAGGTCGTATTCAAAGATCACCCCGTTAAAATGACTCCCGCCGCCGGAGGTCATTCCATATAACTTATTATCCCCAACCTGAAGCAGGTTCCCAAGCGGGTAAGAACCGGTACTGTTGGAAAGATCCAATAATTTTACCAGTGTATCAGCTACAGGCTCGTACTTGAAGATTATCCCGTTGTTGGAAGTTCCTCCATACGTTGTCATGCCATAAAGATCTCCGTCAGTTGCCTGCATTAAACTTCCCCAGGGGGTTGCTCCGTTTTCAGATCCGTTGAAATCCAACTTTTTTGTGAATAGATCCGTTTCCAGATCAAACTCAAAGAGAACCCCCTTATTATGCTTTCCTCCCTGAGAAGTCATACCATAGAGTTTCCCGTTGTTGGCATAAATCAATCCACCAATCGGTTTTTTACCGTTTTCCGACCCGTCAAAATCAAACTTTTTGGTATACTGATCTGTAATATAATTGAACTCAAAAATAACTCCTACACCATGAGCACCACCCACATATGTCATTCCATATAATTTCCCAGGGCCCCCTTCGGTTAAAGTTCCGTAATACGGGATATACCCGGTACCGGACTCAAAATTATGAAGGACTCTGTATTTGTTGTTTTGGGGATCAAATTCATAGATCACTCCGCTATTTTCCCCTCCAAAACTTGTCATCCCGTAATATTTCCCATTCATTGCTTTCATTATCCCGGGGCGGGGTGTAGATCCAGGGTGTTCGCTGATAAAATCAAAAATTTTAGTAACATTTTCTCCCTTTCCATCGGCCTTAAAGATCACACCGATCCCATTTATTCCCCCTCTGGCAGTCATCCCCCAGAACTCATGATGTTGTGCAGATAGAAATTCAGTAAAAATCAACGAAATCAAAACATAAAAAACTAAGCATTGCTTTTTTTTCATCATTTTTTATAAAAAAAGTCTGTTGATTTGCTATAATGAAAATAAATAAGAAATAAAGATAAAAAAATATTTAACATCCAATTATAGCCTTACAAATTGAGATTTCAATTTTACCAAGCAAACGGACAACAAGCACCTACAATATAGGAGATGGATCTTCTTGTTCCTCGCAAATCCGACATTTTCATACATCCGGAGTTACAATTTACGGTCCGCAGGTCGGGTACAGGTACTCTCTGTCAAAAAGCTTGTCATTGCTAGCGATCCCGGGCTCCGGAACATTACTTTCAATCTACTTTTATAAAAGTAATAATTTGCATCATATCTCATTAATATTATATTATACTCTATACCTGGATATTAGGAAAGTTATAAATTTCTCATAACTACGTAGCTTACTACGTAGTTATCTACGTAGTTGCCAGGTTACAAAAAGATAAAAATCAGATTTTCAGGAAATTTTATTACACATCCAGCGCTTCCCTCCCGGCAGGGATATGTCCTTTGTGCCTTTTAAGCCGGATCAGACCGTAAGACAGCAGGGTCAGGAGGAGTGCCAGGCCCAGGATGATCCCCAGCAGGGGCAGGTCGCCAAGGTCCTGCAGCCAGTATGCCAGCAGGATGAACAGCAGGTTGATGGACAGCAACACGCCGGTGGCCCGGATGTGCGACAACCCCAGGTCCAGCAGCCGGTGATGCAGGTGCCACCGGCTCGCCTCAAAAGGCGAACGGCCCCGGAGGATCCGCAATATGAAGACGTGCAGGGTATCGATCATGGGCAGGATCAGCACCGTGAAGGCGACCACCGCCGGCGAAGAGATCCGCAGCGCCGCCGGCGCCGTCCGGTTGTACTCCATGAACCGTACCGCCAGCACCCCCAGCAAAAGACCTACGATGAGCGAGCCCGTATCTCCCAGGAAGATCTTATGCCGTCCCTGCGAGAGGTTGAAGCGCAGGAAGGCGATCAGGCTGCCCGCCAGGGAAAAGCTGATCACCGCATACGCTGCATGACCGGTAAGAAGGAACCATACCCCGAAGGCCACCGATGCCAGTATCCCAGTCCCCGAAGCCAGCCCGTCAATGCCGTCGATCAGGTTCATGCCGTTAATGACGACTACAAAGACGAAGATGGTGAACAAGACTCCTGCCCAGTAAGGGATCTGCCAGATCCCAAGAAAGCCATAGAAGCCGGTCATCCGGATATCCCCCAGAATGATCACGATCGCCGCGGCCACGATCTGACCCAGCAGTTTTTTTACCGGGTCGATCATCAGGATATCGTCCTTGATGCCGATAAAGAACAGAATGATCAGGCCCGCAAAAAGGAACAACAGCTCGCGCGGGATGAACAGCCCTGCAAAAAGCGCAACAGCGATCGTAAACCCGGCAAAGACCGCCATGCCCCCCAGGGTAGGTATCTCCCGCTTATGGGAGGAGCGTTTGTTGGGCCGGTCATACAGTCCCCTGCTCATGGCCACTTTCAGGATGGTTGGGATCGACACCCAGGTAACCAGGAGGGCGGTAAGAAACCCGCCCGCCACCAGCCAGCCTGCTGCAACATGTACCGAATATTTTCCCAGTTCGAGGACCATCTTTTACATTTTCTCCCTAAAGTTAAATCCTTTTTATGACATATTGCGCCGTCAGCCGCGTTCGCTGTTCCACCAGCGTCAGGCAGCCCTGCATTTTTTTCCGCAACACTCCCTCCTCATAATGGCGGAACGTCCACAATTCGGTATCCCGGTTAAAATAGACCTCATACTTTTCCTGCAGTATTTTCACCCGGTCCATGAATAAGGCGCCGGGATCATCGATACAGAAAGAGACGCTGATGGCCGAGATCTGTATGAGCGAGATATTGAGCCGCCATTCCCGGAAAAGGCCGAAGAGGTCTTCCAGGTGTTTGTTCAGGATGAAGGAATAGTCGCGGGGGAACACCGACAGCAGCAGTTGTCTTTCTTTCCGGATGAACACGGGCACATGCCGCACCATCTCCTCGAGGTCCCAGATGATCGTCCCCTCGTTGCCGGGTGAAAAAAGTCCTCTCACCACCAGGGGGATATGGCTGTTCACGAGCGGTTTGATGGTCTTGGGATGGATCACGCGGGCACCGTAAAAAGCCATCTCGGCCGCTTCCTGGTAGGAGATCCCCGGCAGGTGCACTGCCTCTTTGTCCACAGCGGGGTCGGCGTTCATCACGCCGGGCACATCCTTCCACAGCACCACCTTCTCAGCTCCCAGGACACTGCCCAGCAGAGCCGCCGTATAGTCGGACCCTTCGCGGCCCAGCGTGGTGGGGACCCCCTCTTCCGTAGCAGCGATGTACCCCTGCGTCAGGGAGACTCCCTCCTCTTTCCCGAATGCCTCTTTTATTTTTTTTGCGGTGATCTCCGGAATGACCCGGGCCTGCCGGTAATGGTCGTCGGTGATAATTACCTGCCGCACATCCACCTCTGTCAGGGGGATTCCTTCCTGCCGGAAAGCTTCCCCCACGATCACTCCGGAGAGAAGCTCACCGAAGGAAACGACTGCATCGTACCACTTTTCGGCCGTGTTACCCGGCGGGATCTTCAGAAGGCCCTCCAGGTCGTAAAAGATCTCTTCCGCCTTCGCTTCAGCGATGCTCTTTTCCCCGAACAGATCCCTGATGATCTGCAGATGATACCCCCTCAGCGCCTGCAGCTTCTCTTCCGTCCCCTTCTCCTGTCGCCAGGTCATGCCGGCGATCTCTTCCAGGGCATTGGTGGTTTTCCCGAAGGCGGATACCACCACGGTGAGCGCCGTGCCGGCCTTCTTCACCATCCCGGCGGCAGCACGTACGCCTCCCGCATCTTTCAACACCGATCCGCCGAATTTGTAAACGAACATCCGTCTGATTTTTTACAAAGTTAACCGATAAAACCGGCAGGGGGACAAAATAAACCATTATTTTAGCTGTTTTAATTATAAGGATACCGAAAAAATGAACCTTGTTCTTGACATTGGCAATACCCGTTCGAAAGTTTTTCTTTTTGCCGGGGAGGAGATCCGGGAAAGATCCGGTCACCGGGAGATCTCCTCTTCCTTTCTGAAAGATCTTCTGGAGGGTCATCCTCAGGTCAGGAATGCCATTTTGACAGCTACGGGCCCGATCCCCGGGGGTGTTCTTCCTGTTCTGGAGGAGATACCGGGGCTTTTCCTGCACCTGGGCCCGGACACCCCCCTGCCCATCCGGAACCTCTACCGCTCGCAGGAGACGCTGGGTTACGACCGCATCGCCGGGGTGGTGGAAGCACATGCCCGTTTCCCGCAGAACGATGTGCTGGTGATCGATGCCGGCACGGCACTCACCTTTGACCTGATCACCGCAACGGGGGATTTTCCGGGAGGCAATATCTCCCCCGGTCTGCAGATGCGTTTCAGGGCGCTGGCCGGCCAGACCCGCAGCCTTCCCCTGGTCACTCCCGAAGGGGAGTATCCTGAGGTTGGAACAACCACTGAAGAGGCAATCCGGGCCGGGGTGGTGCAGGGCATGCTGACGGAGATCGACGGCACCATCGACAGGTTTGCCGGAAGCCGGCAGGACCTGCGTGTGATCCTCACCGGCGGGGATGCCTTTTTTTTTGATAAAAAGTTAAAAAATAGCATCTTTGTGCTCCCGGATCTGACAGCATACGGACTAAACCGCATATTGGAATTCAATGCACAGGAAACGACATAGCAGCGCAGGGGTCATTTTTCTTTTTTTTCTGGTTACAGCAGGGTATGGGCAGACCACCTACAACTCTCCTTTCTCCATGAAAGGTATAGGCGACCTGTCCAACCCCGTTCTGATACGTAACAGTGGCATGGGAGGTATCTCCATCGCCATGCGCAACCCTTCCTATATTGATTTTAACAACCCGGCATCCATTTCGGCCCGCGACAGCCTCAGTTTCGTGTTCGATTTCGGAGTGAACGGCAAGACTTCCAAACTTACGGGTTCCCACACTTCCAAAAGGACCCATGATCTCAACCTGGGAGACCTGGTGTTCAGCTTTCCGGTCACCCGCCACTGGGGCGTGGCGCTTGGCTTCATCCCCTCGGCATTCACCGGTTATGCGCTCAATGAGAAGGTGACCAAGGAAGATCCTTTTTACAACCCCGATGTGGGAGAATTGTTATACTATTTCAAGGGAGACGGAGGAGTGACCCGTTTCTTTGCCGGTACGGCGATTGAACTCTTTGATCATCTTTCCATAGGGTTTAATTTCGATTATCTTTTCGGGAAGATCCACAAGACCCACGAACTTTATTTCCCCAATAACATGGGGGCCTTTCAGACCCGTCTGGAGCGGAGTTACATTGTCAGCGATTTCAATTTCGACCTGGGACTTCAGTACATTGCCCGTTTTGGGGAGGAGAAAAGTCTGGTGATCGGTCTTATCGGAAGCACGACCCATAAAAAGGTCAACTATACGGAAGAAGGTCAGGATTATGCTTTGCTGGTCATGCCCAACGGCGATAAAAACCTGGACACGATCAACGACTTCACCCTGTACAACCAGCAGGTCATCCTGCCCCCCACGCTGGGCATCGGCTTCGCTTTTTCCAACGGCAACAAGTGGACCGCAGGAGCTGATTACACCTACAGCAACTGGGGGAAAGCATCCATCCCTTTCAGCAGGGATTCGCTGATCCCCGCACAAAGCATACGGGCCGGCCTGGAGTACACACCTAACCCCCGGGACTTCAGAAGATACTGGAAGATCATCAAATACCGTATCGGAGGACATTATCAAAGTTCCTATTTTACAGTCAATAAGGTCCCGGTCAATGACTTTGGCATAAGTTTTGGAGTAGGTTTACCGATCATCAACCGCGGAGCAGGGATGGCACTTATGATGGGTAAGACCACCTTCAATCTGTCCCTGGAAAGCGGTTGGAGAGGAAATGTTGAAAAGAATTTTGTGCGGGAACAATATAATATTATTAAATTTGGTATATCGGTAAATGACTTTTGGTTCGTCAAACGAAAATATCAATAACCTCAAAAACAACAGTCATGAAAAGGTTAACACAGATCATCACCCTGGCCCTCCTCCTGCTGATGGCAGGCTTACCCAACGCAACAGCCCAGAACCAGCAGCAACACGACATCATGGATTGCCTGAGAAACTATTCTCTGTACAGAGAGTACTATAAACAGAAAAATTATTCGGATGCCCTCCCATACTGGCGTCTGGTCTATTACGGATCGTGCACCAAAACCCTGATGGCCCAGGGGAGTAAATATGCGAAAGTGCCCAAAGTGGTGATGCAGAACGGAGTCTCGATCTACAAGCATTTCGTGACGGATGCCCTGAACAATAAAGAGACGGATAAAGCCAATGCCTATCTGGATACGGTCATGATGATCTATCAGAAAAGGATGGAGGTCTATCCGCAGGACAGCGCCCGTGTCCTGGGATATATGGGTATAGATCTGCTAAAGTTCAAAAAAGGATCTCCCGGCGCCTTGAAAAAAGCCTATGATTACCTGGGTCAGGCTATCGATCTCTCCGGCAACAAGACAAAAGCACCCATTCTGGCAGCCTACATGGACCTGACCATCTCCCTTTTCAAGGACAGGATCATTACCAATGAGGAGGTGGTGAACAATTACTCCAAACTCTCGCAGATCATTGACGCAAAACTGAACGAAACCCCTGACAATGAAGAGGTCCTGAACCTGAAAGACCACATAGCCAACCAGTTTACAAGTAGCGGGGCTGCCACCTGTGAATCCCTGATCGCTTTGTTCTCTCCCAATTTTGACAAGAACAAGGACAATCCCGAAGCCATGAAGAAATATGTTTTCTGGCTGAAAAATACGGGATGTGAAGAAACGGAGCTTTACCTCAAATCTATGATCGCTCTTAACAAGATAGATCCCAGCTCAGCGGTCTCCTATGATATTGCCCGTATCTACAAAAACAGGGGGGATTATGACAAAGCCATTGATTATCTGAAACAGGCAGTCAGTCTGGAAACTGACGGCACCGTAAAAAGCAAGTTCTACGTCGAGATCGCCGACATCATTTTCCGTATCAAGAAAGACCTGCCACTGGCCAAGAGCTATTGTGTGAAAGCCATGCAGGCCGATCCCAAGTCAGGACTGCCCCACATGCTCCTGGGGAGGATCTACGCCAATGCCAAAAATTACGGGGATGATGACCTGGCCCATGCCGCTGTTTTCTGGGCTGCCGTCGACCAGTTCAACATCGCCAAGAAAAAAGATCCCTCCCTGGCACAAATGGCCAACGAATACATTGCCACCTATTCAAAGCATTTTCCCTCTCAGGAAACCGTCTTCTTCTACACCTTCAAACAAGGGGACAAATATGAGCTCAAGGGATGGATAAACGAAACCACAACCGTAAGGATCAGAAAATAATCTTCTCCCCGGCTGTCAGAAAATACCAAAGGAACATTGCTTTCCTGCTGCTTCTGGTGGCAGGAAGTGCAATGTTTTTTTCATGCCAGAAGAATGATGTGCAGATCATTCGCAGCCTCACCCATGTGGACACCCTGCCCACACAAACGGTGAACGAGCTGACGACCATTTACATGGATACCGGCCGCCTGCAAATGATCATCACCGCTCCCGAGGTACTGTATTACACCGACCGGGAAGAGCCGGTCATGATCTTTCCCCGGGGGCTTAATGTGGAATTCTACAACAAGGATATGGTGGCCGAGACCCACCTCAGTGCACACTATGCCGTTTATTATCAGAAAAAACAGTTGTGGGAAGCACGTGACAGCGTCATAGCGGAGAACCTGAACCACGAAAGGCTCGATGCCGAGTTGCTTTTCTGGGATGTAGGGAAAAAACTGATCTATACGGACAAAGCCATACGTATCACCACCCCGGATGAGATCATTTTCGGGGAAGGTTTTGAATCGGACCAGGCTTTTAACGACTGGCATATCAAAAAAGTGAAAGGCACCGTTTATTTTGAAGAACCCGTGGAGAAAACGCCGGCACCCGATACCCTGAAGCAACGACCGGCGGTCAAAAAAAACTGAACATCATGAAGATCATGGAGATCATCTGGCTGGTGGTGGGGCTCTTTCCCCTGGGAGCCGGCATCCATGCCTTTGCCCAACACGACATGAAGAGAAGCATTGTCTTTTTTGTCATGGTAGTGATCTCATTTTTTATCTTTACCCTACGTATCCGGCTCCGCAGGATACACGACAAAAAGATAGAACAGGAAGAAACTGACGAGCAAAAAAAATAATGGAGGGAACCTATTGCATAATTATCCTGATCACACTTTTGTTCTCCGCTTTTTTCTCGGGGATGGAGATCGCTTTCCTTTCGGCCAACAAACTGCGGATGGAACTGGACAGATCACGGGGGACGTTCTCTGCGAAGGTGATCTCGGTCTTCTCGGAAGAGCCGGGGCGTTATATCGTCACCATGCTCATCGGCAACAATACCGCACTGGTGATCTATGGTATTTTCATGGCGGCGCTTCTGGAGCCTGTGCTGGGACGGTTCACCCACAGTGAGAGCTGGATACTCATCCTGCAGACGATCATCTCCACACTGGTTATCCTGGTCCTGGCCGAGTTCATTCCCAAAGCTCTTTTTCACACCTTGCCCAATGCTTTTCTCAAGATCTTCGCCCTCCCCGTCGCTTTCTTTTACTATCTTTTTTATCCGGTGGCCCAGCTGACCATCCTGCTTTCCAATGCCCTCCTCCGGGTTTTCTTCAAGGTGAAAGATCCCCACAAACCCATCGACCAGGTCTTCGGAAAAGCGGATATTGAACGACTGCTGGAGGAGAACCAGGGTGCCGGCGGAGAGACCGAAGAGGACCACAGCATCCGTATTTTTCAGAACGCGCTGGATTTCTCAAGCGTCAAGCTCAGGGAATGTCTGGTACCGCGCACCGAGCTTGTGGCTCTGGATAAAACAGCCTCTTTTGAAGAAATACGTAATACTTTCATCGAAACCGGCCTTTCCAAGCTGCTCATATATGACGGGGGTATTGACAACATTATCGGGTATGTACAGATCAAGGATTTTTTCACCGATCCGAAGAACCTTCAGGATGTGCTGAACCCCCTCATCATCGTTCCCGAGACCATGCCGGCCAACAAGCTGCTCACTCTTTTCGTGGAGGAGAAAAAGAACATCGCCCTGGTCGTGGATGAGTTCGGGGGCACTTCCGGCATCGTCACCATCGAGGATATCCTCGAGGAGATCTTCGGAGAGATAGAGGATGAGCATGATATCTCGGAAATGGTGGAAAAAGAAATAGCACCGGGAGAATACATCTTCTCGGGACGTCTGGAAATAGATTACCTGAATGACAAATATGATCTGGACATCCCGGAAAAAGATGATTATGAGACCCTCGCCGGGTTTATCCTCTACCATCATGAGAGCCTGCCCAAGGCCAATCAACGGATCAGCATCCCTCCTTTTGAGATCCACATCCTGAAGATCTCGGAGACGCGCGTGGAACTGGTCAGACTAAAAAAAATGAACAAGGATTGAAATAGCCACAAGATGGCTGCAGGCCATTTGTGGGAGAACATTTTACCGGATTCCGGGAAAATTTATCCAAAAACATCCCCTGCAAGACATTTTGCTTTGATTTTCACCCCTTTTTTATTGGGCAAATTTTTATATTTGCAGCCTGTAAAATTTTTGGTCTTTACATTTAACTATTTATAAATGGCAACACTACAAAAGATAAGGGACAAGTTTGGTATTTTGGTAGCATTCTTTATCGGGATATCCCTTCTCTCTTTTATTGTGATCTCCGGCAGCCGGAATTCGATCTTTTCCAATGTATCCAAGAAGCTTGAGGTAGCGCGTATCAACGGGAAGTCGGTATCGATCCGGTATTATCAGGCCAAGATCGATTCACTGACCACGATCTACAAGCTCTCCGGCAACCGGGAGATCGATGAGGCCACCTCCAAGAAGATCCGGCAACAGGTATGGGAAGAGCTGGTCCGCGAGAGTGTGCTGGCGCCCGAGTACAAAGAACTGGGTATCGCCATCAGCCCCGAGGAACTGTATGACCTGATCAACGGCGATAATCCCCATCCCATTGTCCGCCAGCTTTTCACAGATCCCAGCACCGGCTATTTCGACCGCAATGCCGTGATCAATTTCATCAAACAGATGAAAGGGGAACAGAAAGAATACTGGCTCTATTTTGAAAAACAGATCGTCAACGAGCGGAAAATCTCCAAGCTGCTCACGCTGATCAGCAAAGGCCTGTATCCCACCAATTTCCAGGCACAGCAGACCTATATGGAAGACAACAAGAAAGCTTCGTTCCAGTACATAAGCCAGTTATTTGACGTGGTTTCCGACAGTGCCGTGACCGTCACCCGCAAGGACCTGCAAGCATATTACGACAAGCATAAGGAGAACTACAAACAGACGGCCTCCCGCAAGATCGAGTATGTCACTTTTGACGTGGTCCCCTCCGAAAAAGATGTACAGGCAGCGCTGGACTGGATCGAAAAGATCAAACCGGAATTTGAGCAGGCAGAAAATGCCGCAGAGTTTGTCAATCTCAACTCTGACGTGCCTTACATCAACCGTCACTACGCATACGGAGAGCTTACCCCCGACACGCTCAACGATATCATCTTCCATGCCGAACCGGGTTTTGTTTATGGTCCTTACCTGGAAAACGAAGCTTACAAGCTGGCCAAGCTGGTCTCTTTTGAGATGCTTCCCGACTCGGTGCATGCCCGCCATATCCTGGTGGCTTTCAATCAGAAAATGACCAAGGAACAGGCACAAAGCAAGGCCGACAGTATAAAAAATCTTATTGACAAAGGAGGCAATTTTGCCATGCTGGCCATGACCATGTCCGACGATAAAGGATCAGCCCGTCTGGGCGGTGATCTGGGATGGTTCAAGGAAGGGATGATGGTCAAGCCTTTCAGCGACGCCTGTTTCTCCGGGAAAAAAGGTGATATTATGGTCGTGGAGACACAGTATGGCTATCATGTTGTGGAGATCCTGGACCAGAGCCCGAAAGTGAAAAAGGCTGCCGTGGCTTTCCTGCAAAGAAAGATAGAGCCCAGTTCCACCACTTACAACGCCATCTATTCCCAGGCCAGCCGTTTTGCCGGCACCAATAATACGTATGAGAAGTTTATCAAGGCCACCCAGGAGGAGGGTATCAACAAACATGTGGCCGTGGTGGGCAAAAACGACGAAAGCATCCCGGGGCTGGAATCACCGCGACCCCTCATCCGTGCAGCTTTCACTACGGACAAGGACCACATCGTCCTGGATCCGACCAACCAGGCGGTCTTCGAGCTGGGCGACCGGTTTGTGATAGCCTATGTTACCGAGATCAAGAAGGACGGATATGCACCGCTGAAAGATGTGGAAGCTGAGGTGCGCACCAACGTGCTGCGGGAGAAAAAAGCTGAGACCCTCGCCGCTGCGCTCACCAGCAAAATGAAAGGAATAAGCACCCTGGACGAACTGGCACAGAAGACACAGGCACGTGTCCGTGATGCCAGCGACATCACCTTTAACTCCTTCACCATCCCGGGCGCCGGCATCGAACCTGCCCTGAACGCCGTGGCCTACATCTGGCCGCAGGACCGGCTCTCACCGCCTGTAAAAGGGCTCAATGCCGTGTATGTGGTCAATGTCACTTCGGTGACCGAGCCGGACCAGAAATCCGATTTCAAGCTCGAAAGGATGCGGCTCAGGACGGAGTATGTCACCCGCACCAATTACGAAGCCTACGAAGCACTGAAAAAACACGCTAAGATCGAGGACGAACGATCCAAGTTCTATTAGCAGATATAAAAAAACCGGGAAATGATCCCGGTTTTTTTATGCCCTTTTCCGGAGCTGCTCAATCCACATTGTTGCTGAGGTACGGGTTCTCATCACTCAGCTTGATCTCCTTTTCCTCCTCATCCTGATAAAGTGAGTACTTGGATATCTTTCTCTTCGAGGGAACAGGGTTCATGTTCTCGATCTCGCTTTTACGCCGGCGATAGGCAGGTTCCTCTTCCAGGCGCGTGATCCTGTCATCCGCTTTCTTGACCGATTCCATTGAATCTTTCACAACCTCATGCTTGGTCTTCACGCTCTCCAGACGCTCCTGGTCCGGGTGTCCTTTTTTTTCTCCTGCCGGCACCGGGCGCGGGTTCTTTGAGGAGGTGGTGAAAGGCTCCGACACCGTCCTGACATTGAAATCCAGGATCTGCTGCATCTCCGTTTTGGATTTTGCTACGGAGGACCCTATCGTTTTTCCTGCCGGGTCGATGATCTCCAGATCGGGTCCTTTGTCAGGATCAGGCAGAGGGTGTCTCTCCTTGGTCCTGTTATTGATATAATACGCAGACAGGTCAGGGATGGAGTTGGCGTTGAAGCCGGTGGCGATGACCGTGACTATGATCTCCTCATCCAGGTTGTCGTCGGTACAGGTACCCCATATCACCACCGACTCCGGGTCGGTCTTGTTCGAGATATGATCGGTGATCTCTCCCACCTCGTCCATGGTGATCTCTTTCTTTCCGGAGGTAATGTTCAAAAGTACACTCTTGGCGCCTGTGATATCGTTCGAGTTGAGGAGCGGGGAGGTCAGAGCAGCCTCCACAGCGGTGAGTGCCCTGTTCTCACCCGAAGCCGTTCCCGATCCCAGTATGGCCACGCCGCTGTCGCGCATCACCGTTTCCACATCGGCAAAGTCCACGTTGATGTATCCGTGTACCGTGATGATCTCTGCAATGCCTTTGGCCGCCATGGTCAGGATGTTATCGGCTTTGGAGAAGGCTGTCGAGAGGGTCAGGTCGCCGAAGATCTCCCGCAGCTTGTCATTGTTGATCACCAGCAGGGAGTCGACATAATGGCTCAGCTCATCTATGCCGGCCACGGCCTGGTCGTGTTTTATCTTGCCTTCGAACCAGAAAGGGATGGTGACAATAGCCACGGTGAGGATGTTACGCTCCTTACAGGCTTTGGCGATGACCGGTGCGGCGCCTGTGCCGGTACCTCCGCCCATGCCGGCCGTGATAAAGACCATCTTCGTGTTCTCACCCAGCGCGTTCATTACCTCTTCAAGGTTTTCCTGGGCAGCCTGGCGGCCCACGTCCGGCTTGCTGCCGGCGCCCAGCCCCTCGGTGAGCGTCTCACCGATCTGTATCTTCAGGGGCACAGGGCTGTCGTTGAGTGCCTGGGCATCGGTGTTGCATACGGCAAAATCCACATCCCGGATACCCTGACGGTACATGTGGTTCACAGCGTTGCTGCCGCCGCCGCCTACTCCGAGGACCTTGATGATCGAGGAACGCTCGGGAGTAATGTCGAATTTAAGATCTTCACTCATATCTTTGATTTTTATAGGTTACTCTTCGTCCATGGTGGCTCCGCCCTCATCAAACAGGGTGGAAAGCTTGTTGATCATTTTATTGAACAGATGGTTCTTACCATCGCCGGCGTCCACCGTCTCCTCCTCACTCTCCCCGTCATCGCTTTGCGTTTTCCCTTCTTCCTCAGATTTCCTCTTTAATTCCTTTTTTGTGGCGGGTCTGTGGTTGTCTTTTTCCTGCTCGAATCCTTCGAGGATCAGACCCACGGCCGTGGAGTACATCGGCTGGTTGATCTCATCCGCCAGATCGCCTCCCAGACGGTGGTTGGGCAGGCCTATACGCACATCATAACCGGTACGGTACCTCACCAGATGGATCAGGTCTTTGAGCAACGAGCCTCCGCCGGTGAGCACGATGCCGGCCGCCAGCTTATCTGCCACGCCCGATCCCTGGATCTGGTACACCACCTCGTCGAGGATCTCCTCCATACGTGCCTGGATGATGTGTGCCAGGAATTTGAAGGAGATCTCCTTGGGTTCCCTGCCGGCGATGCCCGGGATGGTCACCACCTGATCGTCCGGGGCGATATCCCCCACGGCCGATCCATAGGTGGTTTTCAGCAGTTCCGCCTGCTTCAGGAGGATCTTGCATCCCTCCTTGATATCTTTGGTAACCACATTCCCGCCGAAGGGGATCACGGCCGTATGCCGGATCAGGTTGTCATAATATACGGCGATGTCGGTGGTCCCGCCGCCGATGTCCACCAGGGCCACCCCAGCCTCCATCTCGTCCTGGGTCAGAACGGCAGACGAGGAGGCCAGTGGCTCCAGGACAAGGTCCTTCACATGCAGACCCACCCGGTTCACACACTTCTCGATGTTCCGCGCCGATGCCACCTTCCCGATCACGATGTGGAAATTGGCTTCGAGACGACGCCCCGACATACCCACCGGGTTCTTTACCCCCGTCTCATTGTCGACGATGAAGTTCTGCGGCAGCACGTGGATGATCTCCTCCCCCACATCCACGGGGATCTGCCCCATGTCGCGGATGAGCCGCTCGATGTCTTTCCGGGTGATCTCATCCTCATCGCTCTCCCGGTTGACATACCCGCGGCTCTGGATGGTGCGTATATGCTGGCCGGCGATGCCCACATACACTTCATCAAAGATGACCCCGGATTTGTGTTTCACCTCCTCCACGGTCTTCTTCATCGCATTGACCGTCTCCTCGATGTTGAGGACGACGCCTCTTTTCACACCCGTCGAAGGAGCTTTGCTCAGGGCCAGGATGTCTATCTTGCCCGATTCATTTTTTCTGCCCACCAGGCAGACGATCTTTGTTGTGCCAATGTCAATGGCTGCTACAATAGATTGCTGATCTTTCATGGTACTGATATTTGTTTTGTTTGTTTTGTTTGTTCTGTTACTTATCGGCGCGTGCATACGATCTGGTTTTTAAATTTAAGATTGATCTGTGTGTAAATGTTCCAGCCCAGGTTGTTGAGGGCATGGGTATATAGTACATTGAGCTTTTTCATCTTCTCGTCAAAAGCAGAGGCATCGCCCAGCAGGATGGCATGGGCGCCCACGCGGGGCGTAAGGCTGTATTCCCCGTTCCCGTCCACATAGATCTGTTCTATCTGCGCTTTCCAGAAGGGATGTTTATCTATGAAGAGGGCCATGTGGTAGATATCCTGCAGCGGGTTTCCTTCGGGAAGATCCGCGACGGTGCTGTACTTCCTGCCGGCAGGCAGCGGGATCTTTCCCGAGGCGGTGAGCAGATGTACGGGATAGTGCCGGCTGAAAGGCAGCAGATGTCCCGTATCATCGAGGAAGAGGATCTTCCCTCCCCTGAGGTACACCTTCACCACAGGACGGCGCTGGAAGACCTCTACGTGCAGGATCCCCTTCACATCCTTGTAAGCTTCTGCCGTACGGATATACGGATGCTTTTCCAGGTCTTTTTCGATCTTTTCGGTATTGATGTCTTTCATAGGCTTGCCCAGGAACGCTCCCTGGCTTTTCATCACCATCGACTTCACCTCATTCGCCGTCACGAACCCCAGTTGCAGTGAGTCGGGGATGTGCACCTGCACGGCCCGGCACGGCACCCTTCGTTCCCGCACGGAGATCATCGCCAGCAGGATCACCAGCGCTGCTGTCAGCAGCAGGTATCCTGTCAGCCGCAAAGCCCTTTTTATGTTACTTTTCACCTTCATCCCGTTCCTTTTCCCTGTATAACTTTTCCAATGGCTCTGTCAGCCGGTCTATATCGCCTGCTCCCAACGTCAGGAGAACCTCCGGAGGATCGCCGGCGATCCTGTCCAGCACTTCCTCTTTTTCGATCAACTCTTTCTCCTTTTTCTTTATCCTGTCCAGGATGATCGCAGAGGTGATTCCCGGTATGGGTTCTTCCCGTGCCGGATAGACGGGCAGCAAAATGACCCGGTCGAGTAAAGAGAGACTTTCAGCAAATCCCTCTGCAAAATCCCGCGTCCTTGTGTATAGATGGGGCTGGAAGATGCCCGTGATCTTTTTCCCCGGGAACATCTCCCGTGCCGAGGTGATGGCGGCCCGCAGCTCTGAAGGGTGATGCGCATAGTCGTCGATGTACACATATTTTTCTCCGCGCACCCGCACATCAAAACGCCGGCGCACCCCTTCAAAAAGAAAGAGGGATTTGCGTATGCTGTCGTTTGACACCCCCAGCAGGTGGGCCACAGCAATGGCGGCGATGGCATTTTCCACATTGACACGCCCCGGCAGGCCGAGAAGGATCTCTCCGATCTCCCCTTCGGGCGTGTGGGCCGTGAAATGATGATAGCCCTCGCTGAAGTAAAGGTCTGTCGCCCTGTAGTCAGCTTCTCCCTCCAGTCCGTAGGTGAACCAGTCGACCTCCTCATTGACCTCCCGCCGCACCTGCAGGCTGTTGTGTACCAGGATCTTCCCCCCTGTGCGCACCTGTCCCATGAACTGATGAAAAGCTTCCTGCAGGTGCTCATGATC
>WFRO01000302.1 GCA_015486475.1 Bacteroidales bacterium | reverse complement strand
CTTTCCAGACAAAACCCAGCAGCGGGATGAGAAAAGCCGCCAGCAGGGGTATCGCGATGAATAATACAGGACTTCCTACCATTTCAGATTCTTTATTTCGTCAATATTCAGTGTCTTATGATGCCGGTAGAGGCGTATCACCAGCGAGAGTGCCACGGCTGTGACCCCGAAACCGATGACAATGGCGGTGAGCACCAGCGCCTGCGGCACAGGGTCCACCATCCCTTCACTCAGTTTTTTGATGTTCTCCAGCGTCAGGGGCATGCCTTTCAGGAGACCGGGAGAGTAAATAGGAGCTGTGCCCGAGGTAAGGTACCCTACGGAGATCAGCAGCAGGTTGACACCCGAGTCAAAAACGGAGAGGCCGATGACCACCTTGATGAGAGACCTTTTCACCAGAGCGCCGTACAATCCGATGAGGATCACCACTACGGACGTGATGAAAAAGGAGTATTCAACGATCTTCAGATCAAATAATCTAAAATCCATATTCTTAATCTTTTTCGTTCAATGCAGTATAGATCAGACCGGTCAGCTCGGCGCCCACCTTGAAACCTACCGTGATGTAGATGATCGGGATCAGGCCGCCGCTGAAAAGAGCGTTCAGGGTGCCGTTGCCCATGAAATCGTTCAGGAACGATCCTCCGTTGATCAGACCCACGAGGCCGAGTGAGGCAAAGGTGATACCGGCCAGCGATTCCACCACCGACAGGACGATATGGCTCACGGAGTAATCCTTATAGGCCATCAGCATCAGCAGGAACCCTGTGGCGACGATCACACCTCCCTGAAAACCTCCGCCGGGAGTGAGGTGCCCGTGGATGAACACATATACGCCCAGCAGTATGATGGCCGGGAAGAGCAGCTTGGAACCGGTGGTTACGATACTGCTGCCGGAGAAGAGCACGGCGCGTTCGCCCAGTTGGTGACGTCCTTTATAAAGGATACTGGCCATGGCTGTGGTGGCCAGGAAAAGTACCGTTACTTCACCCAGCGTATCAAAACCCCTGAAGTTGACCACGATGGCAGTGACCACATTGGCCACTTTGAGTTTCTCGGGAGAGGCGACCAGATAAAGGTCCTTGACCCCGTTGGTGAAGAACTGATGGCCGAAATCGATCTGAAAAAGGACTTTCAGCAGATATCCTCCGAAGACGGCCAGGAGTGATATGACCAATACTTTTTTCATTTTGTCGTTTGGTTAGGTAGCGTTCTACGGTTTTTTTCTTCATCTTCATGTCTCACCGTATTACGTATGGTGATGATGAACACGATGGTGGTCAGGGCCACTCCGATGGCAGCTTCCGTCAGCGCCACATCAGGGGCCTGGAGCAACAAAAAAAGGATGGACAGCACCAGGCTGATCAGTCCGGTACCGATGACGGCGTAAAGAAGATCCTTCTGTGCTATCGAATAAATGGCTGCCCCGATCATCAGGAGCAGCAGAAAAATGATCAGGATAAGATAATAGATCATGCTGTTTCCTCCTCTTTGACTTTTTCAGTTGTGTTATCTTTTGTCTCTTTGACCTCCGGCTCAAATACTTTACGGTACTGGTCATATTCCGGACCTCCTTTGAGGTAGGGTTTGTTGCCTCGTTTGTAATTGGCGTGGGCCAGAGCATGCGAGCTGATAGGGTTGGCAAGGGCAATGAAGATCACAAGTACGAGGGTCTTGATGAACCAGCCCGGTTCCAGGATCCCCACACTCAGGATCACGCTCATACCTCCCAGGGTAGTGGCTTTGGTGCCTGCCTGCAGACGGTTGTAGGTGTCGGGCATGCGGAAAATACCCAGCCCTCCCAGGAAGAGGAAAATACCACCGATCAGCAGCAGTATCATGCCGAAAATATCGAGTATATCATTCATAAGGCTCCCTCCAGATATCTTGCGATGACAAGCACGCCGATGAAACCAAGTACACCGTAAACAAGTGCCACATCAATGTAGATGAAACGGTTGTAAACAAACGAGAGCAGCACCAGCAGCGCCATGGCGATGGTGGTGAGCGTGTCGAGGGCTACAGTGCGGTCGGCAGCTGTGGGTCCCAGAATAAAACGCAGGGTCGAGAAAAAAATCCCCGTAAACATGAATCCCAGCGTGATGTAGATGATGATGTTCAGCATATCAGAAAATTTTTAACAGTATCTTTTCGAATTGTTCTGCAATATCTTTTTTACATTGCTCCGGGTCCAGCGACTTGACATCGATCCAGTGTATGTAATAGGTGTCGTCGATGATATCTACGCTCAGCGTCCCGGGTGTGAGGGTGATGCTGTTGGCGAGGACCATTTTGGCAAAATCGGAGGTGAGCTTCGTCTTAAAGCTTACGATACCCGGATTGATCGGCAGTTTGGGGGAGATCACGCGGCGCGCCACATCCAGGTTGGCCACGATAAGTGCCCAGAGAAAAACAAAAAGGTATTCAATGACATAGAAAAGACGGAGCGGCTTGAACCTGTATAGCTGTACCTCTGTGAAGAACCGGTTGGTGGGCAGGGCGATGATGAAAGAAACGCCGGCACCCGTGAGCACCTCCTGCAAAGCCAGCGTACTGGTGAACATAAGCCAAATCAGAAACAAAAGCACCCATGCAAAAAAGAAGCGGGCGATTTTCCCGCCTGCGGATAGAGTTTCCATATTATTATCGGTAAGTTAATGGATTAGTCAAGATCGTAACTCTTGTCCCCGAAATATTTCATGAACTGGACTCTTTCGTAAAGAGCCGGGTTGGGGCTGTTGGACTGGCTCATTTTTCCTTTGAAGTCGTCGATCTTCTCAAAAGCATGACGCTCCATCCACTGCTTCAGACCGTCGTTGAGCTGTCCGATGAAAGAGATCCCTTCGGTATAAAGAGCAGACGCCACCTGTACGCTGTCGGCGCCGGCCAGCAGCAGCTTGATCAGGGCATCCGGGCTGTGTACCCCTGTCGAGGCGATCAGATCTGAATCCAGACGCCCTGAGAGCAGCGAGGCCCAGCGCAGCGTGATCGCCAGATCGGACGGAGCACTGAGTACATTGGTGGGCTTAACCGTGAAATTATCAATGTCAAAATCGGGATGGAAGAACCGGTTGAACAATACGACCCCTTTCACGTCCGTGGCAGAGATCTTTTTTACAAACCCTCCCAGGTTGGAGAAGTGATAGCTCATCTTGATGGCTACGGGGATCTTCACCGTCTGTGTGATCTTTTGTGCAATATCGAGGTAGATCCCTTCAATGTCGGTGCACTCCTTGTTAAAGTCGGAGGGCATGATGAACAGGTTCAGTTCCAGGGCATCCGCACCGGCCTCTTCCACCTTTTTGGCAAAGAAAAGCCATTCTTCGGAAAGGGCGCAGTTGATGCTGGCCACCACGGGAATGCTGATCTCATTCTTGGCATTGCCGATGAGCTTGATGTATTTATTGATATTGTCTTCCTTGATCTTGTAATCATAGTAGTCAAGGTATTCGTCCAACCCCTCGGGGAAGGTGTTCCCTTCCTGACGGATCACCTGCTGGTATTCATGATAAATCTCTTCTTCGAAAATGGATTTGAGCACAACGGCACCCGCTCCGCTCTCTTCGATCTTTTTAAGATTGCTGATGTTCCCCGTGATACTGCAACTGCCGGCGATCACCGGAGAGGAAATGTTCATCCCCAGATAATTGACTGATATATCCATGATATTTTGGTTTATTGAATGGCTCAAAAATTAAACGCTGCAAATATAAGAAGCCTTTTTTTAATGAATACATATTCTAAAACATATAATGCAATTTATAATTGGTATAATTAATTGGCAGATATTCTTTTCATTTTTGAACAGGGGCACTGCCCCTACATTAATTATTACATATCTATAAACCCGATCATTCCATATCTATAGGATCCGCCCGGCCCGTATAAATTTTGTATCCCTGCATTTCTGTTGCCGATTTTGGATTATTTTTGCAGGGTAAGAAAAAAAAGTTATGGAAAGCAGGGAAAAACTTTTTGTATCGGTGGATGATCTGGAGATGATCAATGGCTTCATCTGTCTGGCCGGAACGGGTGAGCTGTTCTCGGGGACCTATTATTCAAAGCATGACAACGGCACCATCGGGGAAGAGGTGGAAGTGGAGGAGGGGAGACGTCACGGAGTGGTGAGGATGTTCAATGCGGAAGGGATAAAGATCGTGGAAGCCCATTTTTTCAGGGGTAACAAGCACGGTATGATGACCATGTGGTATGACAGCGGCAGGAAACGGTCGGAGGTGAATATGCAGTGGGGTCTCCGGGAGGGGATCATGAAGATCTGGTATGAGAACGGTACTCTGAAGATACAGGGGTCTTATAAGGAGGACCGCCTGCACGGCACCCAGAAAAAATATTTTCCCAACGGCCGCCTGCGTATGCAGGTGGATTTTCGTGAGGATGTGGAGCATGGCTTCAAAACAATCTGGGACGAGGAAGGGAATGTGTTGTTCGAAGGGAGATATGTGAACGGGGAGAGGGAAGGATGAAGCTCGAAGCTTGAAGCTTGAAGCTCGAAATTCATCATTCGTCGTTCCTTCAAGCATCGAGCATCGAACTTCGCGCTTCCTACAGTTCCAGGTGATTGATCTCTTTTGTGATCCTGTATATTTCTTCCGGATAGTCATACAGCGGCTGGCGTTTTTCGGTGACGCCGATGGAATAACCATACACATTCTCGTATTCGCGTATGTCTTCTCCCATTTTCTCCATCTGTCGCAGATAAGCTGCAATGCTTTTGGATTCAATGATCCGGATCTTCCCCATTTTTTCTATGATAGGGCTGTGGAAACGGGTGCGGTCATGATCAAATTCCAGAATACGCCGTCCGTCGTGGGTCAGCCCGATGACCCGGAAGGTCATGCTTTTGCCGACACCCGGCAGGTTCATCACCGTACGGTCGGTGGCCAGGAAAGGCACGTTCTCCTCTTTCCGCAACCGTTCGATATTTTCTCTGGTCTGTTCCGCATGTTCGGGGAAGGAGGCGATCCTGTATGAGGCATGGAGTGATACGTGCCCCACTCTCTTCTCTTCTACCATCTCTTGCACGGCCCGGGCATTGGTGGCAAAATTCTCCTGGTTTTCCATGAAGCC
This sequence comes from Bacteroidales bacterium, assembly GCA_015486475.1. Lineage (GTDB taxonomy): Bacteria > Bacteroidota > Bacteroidia > Bacteroidales > VadinHA17 > DRPN01. Next base: position 2,568 of record WFRO01000302.1, on the reverse strand, counting down.
TTTTACGGAGAAGGTATAATAAGTAAGTACGCCTGCATCATTCAGCACCTTCCGCAATTTGGCGGCGTGTCCGAGACGGGAGGCTGCGGCAGTGAAGACGAGCTGGTTGGTGACGGTCCATCCCGATGACAGCAGCAGGGCGATGGCCCGCCGGCTCTCCGGCGTGATCTCCATAGCGCTCTCGAAATGGGTCTGGATGATAAATTGCCGTATGCCGGCCCTGCGGGCTTTGTTACGGAACTCCCGCAGAAGGGTCACCAGTTTCGGCGTGATGCGCTGGGGCAGGTAGGCAGGCAGGCGGGTGCCCAGCCGGACCCGTACCATTCCGGCATATTTTTTACCGTCGGGACGGTTTTTGTTATCCCGGCGTTTTTGCAGCGCCATCTGGTAAACAGCTTCCAGGATATTTTCCAGTGACTGGTCCGATCCCATCAGGGCATCGCCACCGGTGATAAGTATGTCGCGCAATTGTTTGTCAGTGCGGAAATACTCCATCAGTTCTTTCATCTTTTCAGGCCACCGCCGTGCAGTATGGAGGGCCTCCAGGTCGAAGCTCAAATGGCCTCTTTGAAAATCGTACATGCGCTGACATACCGAGCAGAGCCCGCCGCAGGCTCTCCCCATGCTGTCGGGGATGATGATGGCTACCTCCGGATAGCGCCGGTGTATGCTGTCATAGGGCGGCAGCAGCCACCCTGCAGCATTGGGCTGCCCCGGCACCACCTCGTCTTCTTTTTCCCAGGCAGAGATATGCCCGAAAGCCTCCACCAGCTGGCGCGAGTAAAGCATGTAAGCCCGTATGGCAAGATCAGAGTGGTTGTTGTTGAGATCGAGGAGGGAGAGATAATAAGGGTTGATGAAGAAAGGGATCCCTTTTTTACGGGCCGCCAGCAATACTTTCATGGTGCTCTCAGGGAGGGTCCCCTCCAGGATGTCCTGCAAGACCTCCGGATCACGGATCGCGAAACGCAAATGGAAAACACGCTCTTTCCACCACCTCCGTGCTGTGGCAAGCTTCTCCTCAAAACTCTTTTCGGTGGTGAAAAAATATTTGCGGTCGTTGATACGTCCTTCATCGATCTTGCGGATGAACCAGCCCAGAATACGGTCCCGGTTTTTTTCCCGTTGTGCAATGATCTCCTCGTCCAGACCCGAGGGGTGACGGTCCATCCATGCCCGAACCGTCTTCCGGGAAGGCAACGGCAATTTTTCCCGGACGTTCAACTGGCGGAAGAGCTGATGGAAGTCTTCAATGAGATCTGGGTGGAGAGGCAGATCTTCATAGATCCCTTTCCACAACAATTGCAACGGATCGGAAAGGATCTTCTCTCCCTGCCGGTTGGGATCTTCCAGTTCCAAACCGGCATGATCAGCGTAATCCATCAGACGGATGGCTGCCAGATCGCACCAGCGCAACTGTTCATAAGCAGCTCTTCCCCTTCGTTCATATTTGTAGAAGGCAAATGCAACGGGATTCTCTTTCAGGATGGCATGGGCATGCTTACGCAGGTGTTGTATGAACTGTTCGTAAGAATTGCTCTGAAATGCATATCCCTTCAATGCGGAGAGTTGCTCCTGAAGATGATCCTTTACCCTGTTCTTTACTTCTCTCGTCAGATACATGGATTTTCCCTTTCAATTTCAGGCTCTTTTTCAGAGGTTTTCTAAAATAAGAAATAAAAGGGAAATTTGCAAGAGTGAAATGATCAGAGATCATAAAAGATCCCCTTTTTTTCAGCGATCTTCATGCTTTCCTGCCGGCGTAACTTGCCTGTACGTGTGTATAAAAAAGATCCTGTAATGATCAGTTGGCGGGGTCTGCCGATCCTGTCGGGCAGCGTGCTGACAGCTTTTCTGATCTCCTCCAGAGCGGGAGGATCCGGGGCGGGACCCCGCATGATCAGCACAACTTTTTCTCCCAGCAGGGGGTCGGCCAGCCCGCCGATAAAAAAAGGAAAGGATAGCTTATCCTGCAGCTGTTCTTCCAGAATTTCCGGGGAGACCTTCACCCCACCGGTATTGATCAGGTTGTCGCTTCTCCCGGTGATGCGAAACCGGCCCTGCGTATCGATCACGGCCAGGTCGTGCGTATAAACGGCTTCCCGCATCAGGTGGGGGGCATGGATGATGAGGGTGTCTTCACCGGAGAGGGAGACCTGCACTGCGGGCAGAGGGCTGAAGAGGGAAGAGCGGTCCGGTCCGGTGATCCTGCGCAGGGCGATGTGAGAGAAAGTCTCCGTCATGCCGTAGGTATGGAAGATCTCTGTTGGCAGAGAGGATAACTCTTCTTCCAGGCCGGAGGGCAGAGGGCCTCCGCCGAGAAGGAGTTTTTTTATCCGGGTAAGCTTTTGCCTGCCACCACCGGCGTGCAGGATATTTCCCGCCTGCTGGGGGGTCATGGCGGAGAAGTCATAACTACTGTCGATCTCAGGTTTTGTCACAGGTTGTGTGAGATAAAGATCCAGCCCGCCGGTAAGGGCCCGTACGATCATCATCCTGCCGGCGATATAGCGTGCAGGCAGGCAAAGGAGGGCTTTGTCTCCCGCTTGCAGACCAAGAAAATGCAGG
>WFRO01000301.1 GCA_015486475.1 Bacteroidales bacterium | reverse complement strand
ATCTCGTCCGACTCGATGTTGAACACCGTCACGGCATTCTCGACGGTCGACTCCGAAGCCACCCGCTGGATCGTCTGCACCACGATGCGCTTGGCCTCCTTGTTGGCCGTCATCTTGGCCTCGTCCATGATCTCATTGATATAAGACATGGCCTCGGTGCGGGCCTCGTCCCTGAGCGAGGTGATCAGCTGCGACTTGGCCTCCTCGGCAGAGAGACCGGAGATAGCCTCCAGTTGCTCCACCTGCCGCTTGTGCATCTTCGACAACTCCTCGTTCTTCTTCTCCACCATCTGCATCTGGTGGGAGATATTGTTGCGCATCTCCTCCAGCTCGCGCTCCTTACGCTTGCTCTCCTCGATGCGCTGGTTGAGGGAAGACTCTTTCTGCTTGAAACGCTGCTCGGCCTGCGCCAGCTTGTTGTTGCGCTCGTTGATGTATTTCTCATGCTCGGCTTTGAGCTGGATGAATTTCTCTTTGGCCTGCAGGATCTTATCCTTGCGGATCACCTCGGCCTCCGTCTCGGCCTCTTCCAGGATCTTTTTCTGCTTTTTCTTCAGGGCCGTGTTGAAGAAAAGATAAGCCACCGCTGCCCCGGCCACGAAGGCCACCACAACGAAGATCTCCAGGTATATCAGCGATACTTGTGTCATCAATAATGTCATGATCTCTCAGTTTTTAATCCGTACTATATAAAATATGCACCCCCCGGGGTGATCATCTCAACAAAAATAGCCCGCCAATTTCTATAAGTCTATTAAAACCCCAATTCGACATGGGTGGAGCTGCCACTGGTCTTCCGACTTCCACTGCCTTCCGGAGAAGGATCCGCACGGGGCGGACTGAGGCCTGTCGTACAACCCGTGAGCCGGGCTCCAATGTTAGTAGTGTTGAGTTTTCAGCAGAGTTATAGAAATTAAGCGGGCTAAATCTTAAATTTCTTTAATAACATCTTATGTAAAAGAACGTTCAGTCGATGCTGAGGTATTCTTCCAGTTCTTTGTTAATTTCCCGGACATCCTCCAGGAAAGAAGACATATCAGCATTTTTTTCGCAATCGATCAGTTTAACTCCATACTGTAGCAGCGCCATGGCCAGGAAATCCTGGCTGTCCATATCCGCATACCGCTTTTCGTACTGCATCAGCTTCTCGTTTATCCCCTGCGCGGCTTTCCGCACCATCTCCTCATCCTTACGCGCTATCCTCAGCGGATAATATCTGTCTGCCACTTTCACCCTTATCGAAAATTCCTCTTCTTCCATAACTCTTTCTCAACACTCATTTACCGGTTGAGCAGGCCTATGCACCTGTCCAGGTCCCGGATGATCAGGTTTATCTTGCTTTTGGCATCCCCGCCCTCCGGAACGACCCCGGAGAGGGATTTTGCCACTTTCAGCGTTTCATATTTCGTCTGCAGCTCCTGCAACTCACGTTCCCTCTCCTTCATCACCCTTGTCTGCTCCTCCAACTGCTCCTTCAGCTCCCTGTTCTCCTCGCTCAGCTTGTGCATCCGGATGCCGGCCTTTCTGATATTCTCTCTCAGTTCGTTTATGAGTTGACGTTCTGCCATTCACGTTCCGTTAACATTACAAAGTTAACATTGCCCGGCGAAATAAAAAAAAATAGGGCATCATTTTTTAGGTGGATGCAGATAAATTTTTAGTTTTGTCCTCTTAAATTTTCGACTATGATGAGGCGCGGCAGCGGGAGGATGATCAAGGCACTGATACTTTCCCTTTTACCCATAATGTTTACCGGAAGCTCTTTTGCCCAGGCGGGGAAAGCCGATTTCATTCCGCCGGTGCGGTTCCATATCTATCTCTCTTCCAATTTCGGGGAGATCAGGCCTTCCCACTTCCATTCGGGCATCGACATCAAGACCATGGGGCGCACCGGCCAGCGTATCTATGCCATCGAAGACGGTTATATCTCCCGCATCAAGGTGGCTACGGGAGGCTACGGTCAGGCCCTTTACATCACCCATCCCAATGGTTACACCTCGGTGTACTGCCATTTGAGCCGTTTTACGAATCCGGTGGCAGAGTACGTCAGGAACGAGCAGTACCGCCTCAAGAGCTATGTCGTCAACATCTTCCTCCCGGCAGGCCGTTTTCCGGTGAAAAAGGGAGCGCTGATCGCTTTCTCCGGCAATACGGGCAACTCCTTCGGACCCCATCTGCATTTCGAGATCCGCGAGACCCGGCGGGAAGCGCCTGTCAACCCCCTCCTGTTCAGGTTCCCTGTAAAGGATACCATTGCCCCCAGGATCTACCGTTTTTATGCTTATCCGGAAGGTGACGGCGCGCAGATCAACGGCCGTCCCGGCAGGCAGGTCTTTCGCGTGACAGCGGGTAAAGATCATGCTTACTACATGAATGCACCGCTGCACGTCACCGGACCCGTTTCGCTGGGCCTGGAAGCCCAGGACTATATGAACGGGTCGCACAACCGCTGCGGCATATACTCTTTCAAGGTACTCCTCGACGGGGAGACCTTCTTTTATTATAAGATGGATGAGTTCACCTATGCCGAGACACGTTACATCAACAGCTTCATCGACTACGAGGAGAAGGTGCGGTACAACCGCAATGTCGTCCGCACGGTCATCCTGCCCAACAACCGCCTGGATATATACAACACGGTGGTGAACAAAGGGATCATTGACCTGCAGGACACCCTGCCCCACACGGTGGAGTTCATCGTGAAAGACAACGCCGGCAACACGGCCACCTTCAGGACCACGCTCCGGAAGGTGAACAACCCGCATCCCCTCCCCTCTTCATACGGGAAGATGGATTACCTCACGCTCATGTCGTGGGACCGGGACAACTATTATGCCTTTAGTGGTTTCAGGCTCTTCATCCCCCGCGGCGCCCTCTACGACACCCTGCCCTTCACCATGCACATCGAAGACCCGTTGCCTTACAGCTATGCGCCGGTGTATGTCATCCACAACCCCTATGTGCCTCTGCAGAAAGCCTATACGGTAAGCATCGTCCCGGACCGTTTCCCGGACAGCCTTGCCGGCAAGCTGCTCATCGCCGAGGTGAGCCAGCCCGGCAATCCCCGGGCCAAAGGCGGGGAATGGAACGGCAAGGAGGTGACGGGACAGGTGATAACCTTCGGCAAGTACACCCTGCTCATCGACACGGTGCCACCCGTCATCCGGCCGCTCTTCGACCCGCACCGCAGGGACGTCTCCTCCCTCGACCATATCTCTTTTGTGATCCGCGACAACCTCTCCGGCATCGCCTCCTACAACGGATACATCGACGGACAGTGGGCCCTCTTTGAGTACGAGCCCAAGAAAGACCGCCTGCGTTACTACTTCGATCCCTCCCGCATCGCCCCCGGCCACGCCCACAAAGTGCTCCTCGAGGTCACCGACGACCGGGGGAACAAGACGGTGTATGAGAAGGAGTTGTATTGGTAAGGCAAAAGTAATAAGGCAGAAGGCAAAAGGAAAAAGGAAAAAGGAAGCGCGAAGTCGGAGCGAAGCGGAGATCCCGGCTTGCCATCGGCCGCCATAGGCGGTTCCTGAGTAGCCGTAGGCGTACCGAAGGGAGCCGACGGCGCTGCCGGGGCTCGATGCTCGAAGTGCGAAAGGGAAGAAGTCGAAAAGTCAAAAGTCAAAGGGTCGAAAAGTGGGAAGAGTCTGAAAAGTGCGTAGCGTGTATAGCATAGAATCAATCCACCCAGCACCCCACCTTCGTCCCGACCGTCGGGACTTTGGGCGCCTGCGCTAATCCCGATAGCTATCGGGACCAGCGACAGCGTGCGGGCGAAGCCAGCACCCACTTTGTCCGCCATAGCCCGGAGGGCGAAGGCGGAGCACCCAGCATCACTAACTTTTAACTTGAGCGCATTTTTTGTTCCGTCACCGGTTCATCTACCTTGTAAATCACTCTGTACCAGATCACCCGGATGCAAAGCACTTTAAAATAAATTGCAATGAAGTTTTTTATATGTTTACATTAAAACTGTATCCGTTTTCCAACAACTGGCTATATTTTCTTTCGTTAAAATAATAATAATAAGCTCCTTTTTTTGATGTCTCCTTCTCTTTCTCATCCAGTTTTTCAAGAACATTGTAGCTGAGTATTTTTTTCCTGAAATTCCTTTTATCAAATTTTTTCAGATAAATGGCCTCATATAGCTTTTGTAACTGTGGAATAGTAATTTTTGCAGGAAGCATCTCAAATCCAATAGGTTGTGTTTTGGCTTTCCTTCTGAGCCGAGCAATTGCCCTTTTAACCATGTTATTATGATCAAAAATAAGGGAAGGAAAATCAGTGATCGGATACCAGTGAGCATTATGTTTTTCCAATAAATTTTCATCATAATCATCTATTTTAATCAATGCATAGTAGGCAATAGAAATTACCCGTTCGCCGGGATCACGGTAAATGTTGCCATATGCCTGTAATTGTTCCAAAAAAACATTATTTAAACCGGTTAATGTATATAATACCCTTTCTGCCGCCTGGTCCAGGCTTTCATAGTTTTTTAAAAACCCTCCCATTAAAGACCATTTACCTTTAGATGGAGGGAAATTGCGTTTGATAAGCAGAAGATTTAACCGTTCTCCGTCAAATCCGAATATTATTATATCTACGGCAACATAAAATTTTTCATGTTCTTTGTAGTAGGATGACATAAAAATTATAAAGTTTTAATAACAGGATAGATATAAAATGAATCATTACTGTCCAACTAAAATAATAAAAAGAAAGTTATTTTTACTGTTCCCCTTCAAGGTATGTTTATTTTTGGAAAAGCATATATGACATAGGCAAAAATAATTGAAAATATTTTTTAAAATTAGATGATTAGTGTATTTTTAACACTTTATACAGTTGATTATTTAATTTAACATCCATAATGTCAGCTTTTAATTATCTGGACTGGATTACATTGGGTATTTTCCTGTCAGGACTGGTAGCTATTATTGTTTGGGTAAGCCGGATGAAAGAGGATACTTCCACTGATTATTTTTTGGCCGGAAGGGGTGCTACCTGGTTGGTAATTGGAGCATCTATTTTTGCATCGAATATTGGTTCTGAGCATTTGGTTGGATTGGCAGGTGCCGGAGCATCCAGTGGAATGGCTATGGCTCACTGGGAGATGCAGGGCTGGATAATACTTATCCTGGGGTGGGTATTCGTTCCATTTTATGCCCGCAGTAAAGTATTTACCATGCCTGAGTTTCTCGAGCGCCGGTTTAATCCTGAATCAAGGACACTATTATCCATCATTTCATTGGTAAGTTATGTGCTTACCAAAGTAGCCGTAACTGTCTATGCAGGAGGGGTTGTATTTAAACAGGTTTTTGGTATTGAATCCATATGGGGTGTGGATTTTTTCTGGATTGCTGCGATCGGTCTTGTGATATTGACCGGGATCTATACCATTATTGGTGGTATGAAAGCAATTTTATATACATCAGTATTGCAAACACCTGTTTTATTAATAGGTTCGATTGTAATTGTAATTGTCGGACTTGCCAAACTGGGAGGATGGGGTGAGTTAATGCATATTGCACACAGTCATACCACGCCCTATGGTGACACTATGACCAGTCTGATACGTTCAGTAAAAGATCCGGATTTTCCCTGGACAGGAGTGATTCTTGGCTCGGCTATCATTGGTTTTTGGTATTGGTGTACGGATCAATATATTGTCCAACGTGTACTTACAGGGCGTGACCAGAAACAATCGCGTCGGGGTACTATTTTCGGTGCGTATCTTAAACTAACGCCTGTTTTTATTTTTCTTATACCCGGAATGATTGCTTTCGGCCTGAATGAAAAAGGGATCATTCATCTCACCAGTTCGGATGCAGCTTTTCCGACCCTCGTATCCACTTTGTTGCCATATGGGGTCAAAGGCATTGTTGTCGGAGGATTACTTGCTGCTTTGATGAGTTCTTTGGCGTCTCTGTTTAATTCATCGGCTACTTTGTTCACTGTTGATTTTTATAAAAAATTCAAACCCCAATCCAGTGAAAGACACCTGGTATTTGTGGGCCGTATTGCTACTGCTGTTATTGTTGTACTTGGGATCCTCTGGATTCCTATTATGAAAAGCCTGGGCCAGGTATTGTATCAATATCTTCAGGATGTACAGTCTCTTCTCGCTCCGGGCATAGCTGCAGTATTCCTGCTGGGAATTTTCTGGAAAAGAACTACTCCGGCAGCAGGTTTCTGGGGGCTTGTGGCGGGATTTACGCTTGGTATGTTCCGGCTGGCCCTGGAGGTTTTTCAAGGCAGTATCAATCATGCCGGTTTTATATATCAGACTTTTGCTGCACCTAACTGGTTACATTACAGTATTGCTCTCTTTTTCTTTACTATCCTGATTATCGTACTCATTAGTTTCCTAACCAGGAAGCCCACAGCAAGTAACCTCGCAGGCCTCACGTATGGCTCTGCTTCCCGGGTTCAGATTGCTGAAACACGAGCCAGTTGGAATAAGTGGGATGTTATTCACTCGGTTATTATTATCGGTGTGATTGTTTTGTTTTATATTTATTTCTGGAAATAATTGGTTTGTATTCCCTTTCAAATTCTCATCCATTAACGGTATCTGTTAAAACCGAACGACCTGAGTCGATTCCGTGATCTATGCCTGATACCAGTCTTCTGTTCATTCTTTATGTTTTATTATTATTCATTTTATCCGTCTGGCCATAGTAAGCATCATCTCCATGTTTTCTGAAGAAATGTTTATCCAGCATGTTGGCTGGCAAAACTGTATCCGGAGACAAGGTTAAAGTATAGTAAGCCATTTTTGAGATCTCTTCAAGAATAACGGCATGTTGCATGGCCTGTTCCGGATGAATTCCCCATGTAAAAGGACCATGATTGTTCACAAGAACCCCGGGTATCTCCAACGGGTCTTTTCCCCGAAATGTCTCAACGATAACCTGTCCTATATTTCCTTCATAATTAAGTTGTATTTCTTTCTCCGTAAGGGGACGGGTACAAGGAACAGATCCATGAAAATAATCTGCATGAGTGGTCCCAAGGGCAGGGAGGCTTCTGCCTGCCTGCGACCAAATGGTAGCCCATAAAGAATGAGTATGCACAATGCCACCGATATTTTCAAAAGCCTTGTAAAGAACCAGATGTGTGGCCAGATCAGAAGAGGGACGCAAATGCCCTTCTAACACCTTTCCCTCCATATCAACCACCACCATATGATCTGCTTTCATCTGATCATAGGGTACACCACTTGGTTTTATCACAACCAGATTATTGTGCCGGTCTATCCCACTGGCATTTCCCCATGTAAAAATGACCAGACCATATTTGACCAATGCCATATTTTCTTCATATACCTTCTGTTTCAACTCTTTAAGCATTATAAAATAATTTTTTGTTTTATAAAGTAAAAATAACACTTATATCATAAAAAGCGAACGATCAATAAATATGTTTTAACAAAAGAACAGTCCAATTCAACAGAAAAAATAAATTTTTTGAAAAGAATGTAGATATTAATACATTTAAAAAATTTTAAATGTATTATTTACACATATTTCTATTAAAATGATTGGAACCAAGAAGCTTGAAGCCTGGTTTGTAACAGGAAGCCAACATCTTTATGGTGCTGAAATATTGAAAAAGGTAGATGAGCACGCCAAAAATATTGTAAAGGGACTCAATGCTACCGGGCAGCTATCGGTAAAAATTGTTCTCAAGCCTGTTGTCACAACTCCTGATGAGATATTCAGGATTTGTGAAGAGGCAAACACCACATCCGGCGTTGTCGGGCTGATCACCTGGATGCACACCTTTTCTCCGGCAAAGATGTGGATTGCAGGTCTGAGTGTATTAAATAAACCTTTTGTTCATCTACACACCCAGTTTAACCGGGATATTCCATGGGCGGATATTGACATGAACTTTATGAATCTAAACCAGTCAGCACACGGAGACAGGGAGTTCGGATATATTAGCACACGAATGGGTCTGGAAAGAAAGGTCATTGCAGGTCATTGGAAAGATCCGGAAGTAATTTCACAATTGGATGTCTGGCTCAGATCAGCTACAGGTTGGTATGCATCGAAAAAAGTCAAGATTGCACGTTTCGGCGACAATATGCGTGAAGTAGCCGTCACTGAGGGAGATAAAGTAGATGCTCAGATCAGGTTCGGCTGGTCTGTAAACGGATATGCATTAGGTGATCTTGCTGCATACATCCGGCAGGTATCAAAGCAGGCAGTGGATCATTTATGTCAACAATACGAAGATGAATATCACGTAATGGATGCCTTGAGAAAAGGAGGAGCCGCTTATGACTCTCTTCGCGAAGCAGCCCGTATTGAATTGGGATTACGTGCTTTTCTTGAAGAGGGCGGATTCAATGGTTTCACCGATACATTTGAAAACCTGCATGGACTAAGCCAACTCCCCGGTTTGGCTGTACAACGCCTCATGAAAGATGGTTACGGTTTTGGAGCGGAGGGAGATTGGAAAACAGCCGCTATGTTGCACATTATGAAAACAATGTCGCGTGGCTTACCAGGAGGAAATTCATTTATGGAGGATTACACATATCATTTTGATCCCGCAGGCATGTATGTGCTGGGGGCCCATATGCTGGAGATATGTCCTTCTCTCACGAATGAAAAGCCCGGATTGGAGGTACACCCCCTAGCTATTGGTGGGAAAAAAGACCCGTTACGACTGCTGTTCAACGTTCCACAAGGGTCTGCCATAAATGTAAGTGTCATTGATCTGGGAACAAGGTTTCGGATCATTGTCAACGAAGTGGAAACGATCGATCCTCCTGAGGAAATGCCTAAACTTCCTACTGCCAGGGTACTATGGCGCCCCATGCCAGACCTGAAAACCGCAGCAGCTGCATGGATATATGCCGGGGGAAGTCATCATACCGTTTTTAGTCAAAGCCTGTCCGGAGAATATATACGTAACTTTGCTGAAATGGCCGGTGTGGAATTTATGCTGATTGATAAAAACACGTCGATCCACAACTTTAAAAATAATCTGCGGTGGAATGCTGTATATTATCATTCCTTATAAAAAAAATTCAACTGCCAACCACCAACCCCAAACCACAAACAGTCCCCTCTGCGTACCTTTGCGTAACAGCTTAACCATGTGGATTTCTAACTATTACGCAAAGTTGCGCGAACGTCCCGCCAAGTTACGCAAAGAAGTCCCAACTTTTAACTTTAGCGCACTTAAGGCACTAATAACTTCCAACTCCAAACTCTAGGCACTCCACACTTATTTACCCCTTCCGGGTATCCGTTATTTTCAGTTTGGTCTTTCTTTCAGCCTTCTTCCGCTCATTCCCACAACTTCTCCGGATACACCCCCCGGTCCACCAGTTCACGTATCTTGCGGATGACCACGGGTTTGTCCTCGCGGTAGGTGACGCCGAACCACTCTTCGGCATTGGGCAGCACCTTCATCCGGATCTTGCCGGCGGCGATGAGCACCGACACCGGCAGCGGGATGAAGAACTCCGCCTTGGGATCGCCGGCATGGTCGCGGATAAAATCAGTGAACTGCTTTTCCAGCTCGGGGAAGATGGTGGGCTGGAAGCACCAGAAATTCATCGATACCGGCTCCTCACCCGTAAACTCCACTGTGGTGCCATCTTCCAGGAGGGAGATGATCTTCCCACCTTCCCGTGCGATCTTGGTATGCTCGGTCACCTCGAGGAGGTATCCGTCGCCGGAGGTGCGGCACACGCCGCGGGCCACGGAGCCGTTGTCGGAAAGGGTGTTGTTCAGGCGGTATCCCACCATGGCATATTCATAAGGGTCTTTATTCTCCGCAAGGAAAGCGGCGGTCTGGCGGTAAGCTTCGGGACCGTAGAAGTCGTCGGCATTGATCACGGCGAAAGGCTCGTCGATCTTATCTTTGGCCACCAGCACGGCATGACCCGTTCCCCAGGGCTTCTTCCGTTCCGGCGGCACCTGCACTCCCTCAGGCACCATGTCCAGCTCCTGGTGCACGAACTCAAAGGGGATGCGTCCCCGCAGGCGGGGCTCGAAGAACCTGCGCACATCCTCCTCGATCTCGGGCCGCACCACAAAGACCACGCGGCCGTAGCCGGCACGTATGGCATCGTAGATGGAATAGTCGATGATCGCCTCGCCCGAGGGTCCTACCTCGTCGATCTGTTTCAGTCCGCCGTACCGGCTGCCCATCCCGGCCGCCAGCACCAAAAGTACAGGTTTGCTCATGCTTGTCTTTTATTAATGGGTCCTTTAATTGTCGCCAAAAGTATAAAAAAGGAGGTATTTTATTAAATTTACACGAAAATTAAGTTGATGAGTTGATAAGTTGAAAAGTTGAAGAGTTTACCACGAACTACCAACTACCAACTACCAACCACGAACTACGAACCATGAACCATACTTACATACTCGGTCTGATGTCCGGCACATCGCTCGATGGTCTGGACCTGGTGCTGGCAGCGTTCCGGGAGGATGGCGGCCGGTGGGAATGGCAGATCAGGGAGGCGGTCACGCAGCCATATCCGCAGGAGTGGACAGAGCGGTTGCAGGAGGCCCCCGCCCTCGGCGGTGAGGCACTGATGTTGCTGCACAAGCGTTACGGCCGCTACCTGGGCGGGGAAGTACGGACGTTCCTGGCCGGCGTCTCCTCTACCCCGGTGCTGATCTCCTCCCACGGCCATACGGTCTACCACCGTCCGGAGCAGGGCCTCACCTTCCAGCTGGGCGATGGCAACGAGATCGCGGCCGCCACGGGCCTGCCGGTGGTGTGGGACCTGCGCTCGGGGGATGTGGCCCTGGGCGGCCAGGGAGCCCCCCTGGTTCCGGCGGGCGACCGCTACCTCTTCCCGGAGTATGACTACTGCCTCAACCTGGGAGGCTTCTCAAATATTTCCTACGAAAAAGAGGGCCGCCGCCTCGCCTTCGACATCTCGCCGGTCAACCTGGCCATGCAGCACATCACCCTGCCCCTGGGCATGGCCTACGACAGGGACGGAGAGCTGGGCCGGAAAGGCAGGGTGAACGGATCGCTCCTGGAGGCCCTCGATGCGCTGGACTATTACCACACGCTCCCGCCCAAGTCGCTGGGCCGCGAGTGGCTGGAAGAGGTCTTCCTGCCCGTACTGGACAACGCCCCTTTGTCCCCGGAAGACAAGCTGCGCACGCTCTATGAGCATATCAGCCGCCAGATATGCCGCATCACGGAAGGAGATGCTGCCGGCCGCATGCTGGTCACCGGCGGCGGCGCCCACAACCGCTTTCTTATCGAACGCATCCGCGAAAATTGTGCGGGAGAGGTCATTATCCCCGACGACCGGCTTGCAGATTACAAGGAAGCTCTTATTTTTGCATTCCTGGGACTCCTCCGCCTGCAGGGCCGGCCCAACACCCTGGCGTCGGTGACGGGTGCGGAAAGGGATGCTTGTTCGGGCGTGATGTCCCGGGGAAAATGAGGAAAGAATATCGAATATCGAATATCGAACGCCGAATGAAGAAAGAATTATATAAACTTTTCAACTTTTCAACTAATCAACTTTTCAACTTTACATCGTCATGAAAAACTTCGAAGCATACAATCCGGTACATCTGCATTTCGGGAAAGGGGTCACCGCCACGCTGGGCCGGGTGACGAAACAATACGGCACAAAGGTATTGCTGGTTTACGGTAAAAACTCTGCCAAAAAGTACGGTTACTACGACCAGATACGGGGAGAGCTGGAGAAAGCCGGTCTGACGATCACGGAGTTCTCCGGCATCCGTCCCAACCCCCTGGCCTCCGACGTGGACCAGGCTGTGGCCCTGGCCCGTGAGGCGGGCGTGGAGGTGATCGTCGCCCTGGGTGGCGGCAGTGTGATCGACTCGGCCAAGATCATGTCGGTGTGCATCCCCGGCAACCTGAAGGCCTGGGATGTCATGACCATGCGGGCCCTGCCGCGCGAGGCCGTGCCCCTGATCGATGTGCTCACGGTGGCCGCCACCGGCACCGAGATGAACAGCGCTGCGGTGCTGCAGGACTTCGACGCCGGCGCCAAAAGGGGTTTGAAGATCCCCCTCCTCTTTCCCAAACACTCTTATCTCGATCCCGTTTTCACCTACACGGTGAACCGTGACTACACCGCTTACGGCATCACTGATCTGATCGCCCACGCCCTGGAAGCCTTCTTCGACGTCGAGGTCTCCATCACCGACCGTTTCATCGCCGACATCATCAAGGACGCCATGCACTATGCTCCTCTTGTTCTGGAGGAGCCGGAGAACTACGAATACCGTGCAAACATCATGCTGGATGCGACCTTCGCACTGAACGGCATGACCATGTATGGCCGCAGCGGCGGCGACTGGGGCGTGCATGCCATCGGTCATGTGCTCTCCCTCCTCTATGATGTGCCGCACGGCGCTTCCCTCTCCATCGCCTACCCCGCCTGGCTGAAACTGATGAAGAAAAAGATCCCCGAAAGGATCTCCCGCCTCGGCCAGCTCGTCTTTGGCGTCAGCAGCCCGGACAAGACCATCGAGGAGTTCATCAAGTTCTTCGTCTTCATCAAGTCGCCCGTCTATCTTGCCGACATCAACATCGACAACACGAAGAAATCGGAGATCCTCGGACAGCTCATCCAAAACAGGGCCGGTGGTTTGGTGTATCCCCTCACGGCCGAAGAACTGGAGCTGATCGTTAATTATATGATGTAAAAGAGGAAGTACTTGAAGTGCACTAAAGTGCGCTAAAGTGCCTAAAGTTGGGTGCTCTTCGCGCTCCTTGGCGGACCCTTGGCGCAGCTTTGCGTAACAATTAGGAATTTAATATTTTGGAGCTATTACGCAAAGTGGCACAAAGCAGCGCGAAGAACCGCAATCCTTCGATACGCCTTCGGCTACTCAGGAACCAGTGTTGAGTAAGAAGAAGAGAGTAAGGAGTTTTGCTCTAAGCACTATGCTCTATGCTCTATGCAGATCCCCCCAGCACCCTTCCGGAAGTGTGGAGTACTTGGAGTGTGGAGTTGTTATTCGCTTCATCTCATCCTGCCTACCCTGCCTACCGGCAGGCAGGCGGCAGGCAGGCATCTCTTCATCGTTTCATCCCTCTACCCAGCACCCAGCACCCAGTACCCAACACCCTACAATATACCTCTTTTATCCATAAAATCTAAAGATTCTTCCGCTCGCTATTGTTTCTTTTTTACTTTTGCAGATAATTATTTTCAAACCACAAAAAACGGTCATTATGAAAAGAGGGATCACCGTAGCAGGGCTTCTGTACCTGGTCTTATTCATTTCCCTTCCCGAGGGATCAGCCTGTACCAATTTTCTCATCAGCGGGGGTGCCACCGTCGATGGTTCGACGATGATCACCTATGCTGCCGACAGTCATGTGCTGTACGGGGAGCTTTACTTCTGGCCGGCAAAGGACTATCCTGCCGGAACGATGATGGATGTATGGGAGTGGGACACCGGCAAACATCTGGGGAAGATCCCGCAGGCAGCTCATACCTACAGTGTGGTAGGCAACATGAACGAGCACCAGGTTGCTATCGGCGAGACGACCTACGGCGGCCGTCACGGGCTGCGGGACACCTCTGCCATCATCGACTACGGCAGTCTCATGTACATCACCCTGCAACGGGCCAAAACAGCCCGCGAAGCCATCAAGGTGATGGCTGAGCTGGTGGACAAGTATGGTTATTACAGCAGCGGTGAGTCCTTCTCCATCTCCGATCCCGACGAGGTGTGGATCCTGGAGATGATCGGCAAAGGCCCCGGTGTCACCGGCGCCGTATGGGTGGCCCGCCGCGTGCCGGACGGTTATATCTGCGGCCATGCCAACCAGGCCCGCATCACCACCTTCCCTCTGGAGAAAGACAAAAGCTCCATCTCTTCCGAACATCTCGACAAGATCTTTGACCCGGCCGTCACCACGGTATATGAGAAAGATGTTATCCGGGTGGCCCGCGATCATGGGTGGTTCAAAGGCAAAGACAAGGATTTCAGTTTTGCCGACGCCTACGCTCCGCTGGACTTCGGGGCAGCCCGTTTCTGCGAGGCCCGCGTAT
>WFRO01000300.1 GCA_015486475.1 Bacteroidales bacterium | reverse complement strand
TTCCTGTATCGATAAGGACGCGGGAGATATTGATCCTTCGATCGTTTATGATGCGGAATTCTCCCTGCCTGTGGGGGACAGTCTGCTGCAGGCGCAGCAGTTCGTGGATACCACAGTGCTGATCCCTGTGCCTGATACGGTGGACAGGGATACCGTCCCCTGGTTCCTGTATGACGGGGTCTTTTACTATTCCCCCGATACACTGTATTACCGTTCTGAGGCCCAGGTCTCCCTCTCCGATTTTTATACCGACACGAGCGAGATCGTCTCGCTCACCTTTCGTGTGAATGCCGTGAACCGTGTGCCGGCGAGGATGGCATTGCAGCTCTATTTTGCCGATGCCGGCAGGGTGGTGTTCGACTCGCTCTTTCCCGAAGGGCCCCTGTGGCTGGAGGCTGCTGCCACAGATGCTTCCGGAGAGGTGACGAAACCGGCGGAATTATGGAAAAAAGATATTGTCCTTACCCCTTCGCAGGTGGCTGCGATGCAGCAGATGGAATATGTATTTGAAGAATACCGCCTGGTGTTACCCGATTCCCGTACCGACTCCATTCCTTTCTATCCCGAACAGGAGGTGTGGCTCCAGCTGGGCGTGAGGGTAGGCGTAAAGATCGTGCTGCAATGAGGAGATGGGGCAGGGTCATACTGGGACTGGGCGGAGCACTCCTCACCCTGACGGGGATGGCCCAGCACGATCCCTCCCTGTATCTGTTGTACCAGGTACCGGAGAGCAACCTGCTCAATCCGGCGATACAGCCGGAATGTCCGTGGTACATCGGTCTGCCGGTCCTCTCGTCGGTGCATGCCGATTATGGCAACTCTTTGTTCACCTACAACCAGCTTTTTCAAAAGCATCCCGGTGCGCAGCGTTCCATAGAGATCGAGCAGACCGTCGCCTCGATGCACCGGCGTGACTATTTCGGTACGGAAGCCCACGTGCAGTGGCTGGCCCTGGGCCACCGGTGGGGGGATAACAGCGTCATCTTTACCGTCACGGAAAAGAATGATCTGCCGGTCACGCTCCCAGGCCGGGGTGTGCAGCTCCTGTGGAACGGCAACACCCCTTACGAAGGAAAGAAGGCGGGTCTGGCGGGTACGGGCGCCTACCTGAGCCATTACCGGGAATATGCCTTGTCGTGGTCGCACCACCTGGGAGGAGGACGTTTCTTCGGGGTCCGAGGCAAGCTGCTCTTCGGCAAGATGAACCTCTCGGTGGGGCGCAACCACCTGAACGTACGTACGGACGACCGCACTTTCGACCTTACGTTCAACGGGGATTTCAGGGTCAATGCTTCCATGCCGGTGATCGTCACCACCAACCCTGACGGCACCCTCAACAATATCGTCTGGGATGACAATGTATCCGTCCGCAGCCTGATCTTCAACGGCCGCAACCCCGGCTTTGCGCTGGATGCGGGGATCATCCTGCCGTACGGTGACCGCTGGACCCTCTCGGCCTCGGTCCTCGACCTGGGTTTCATCCGGTGGCGTTCCTATGTCAACAACATGCAGGGACAGGGAAGCTTTGTTTATCAGGGTCTGGAGACCCTGCCCCAGGGAGACGGTTACCTGGACGATCTGGTCAACACCTTCCTCGACTCGATGCACATCGAATATGTGGAAGAGGCCTACACCTCTTTCCTGCCGCCGCGAATTATGGCAGGAGCCTCGTACCGGGCCACGGAGAAGATAACGGCCGGGGTGACCGGTGAGGCTCTTTTCCTGAAAAGCAAGATGGTCAGCTCGGTCACCCTTTCCGGTCAGTACAGGCCTGTGAATCCCGTGACCCTCATGCTCTCCTACACCTTCCAGTACAACAGCTTCAACAGCCTTGGGGCGGGGGTGGTGCTGGGCCGCGACCCGGTGCAGTTCTATGTTGTCACTACCAACATCCCGGGGCTGATCAAACCGCTGGACACACGCAGCGTAAATGTCCGGTTCGGGTTCAATATTCTGCTGGGATGCCGTGAGAAAGGGGATGAGAGCGGCAGTAAGGGCGTGGGCAGTGCGGTGGTCAAAGCCCGGGCGGAGAGCAACGGAGTCACGCCCGTGAAGTTCCGTCCCTCCCAAAGCTGCCACTCCGGCCTGCCGGTGAAGGAGAAAGCGTATAAGAAAAAGTTGAGGAAGAAGAAAAAGGTTCGTGGTTTGTAGTTCGTAGTTTGTAGTTCGTAGTTGGTGGTTCGTAGTTAGTAGTTAGTAGTTCGTAGTTCGTAGTTGGTAGTTGGTAGTTCAGGCTTCGAGCTTCGAGCTTCCTCTTACTTTCCTATACAGAAAGTCCTGAAGATATTCCCCAGGATCTCATCGGTGGTGATCTCGCCGGTGATCTCGCCCAGGTGGTGGATGGCCTGGCGCAGGTCCATGGCCACCAGGTCGGCGGGGAGGCCGTTCTGCAGGCCTTCGGCGACCCGCTGCAGGTCGGCGGCAGCGTGCTGCAGTGCCTCATAGTGCCGCATATTGCTGATGATCACCTCCTGGTCACCCGGCTGCCGCAGGTGCATGATGTGGCCCAGCCGTTCTTTCAGTGCCTCCAGGTTCTCCTCTTTCAGCGCCGAGATAAAAAGAGGCGGCTCCGGCAGGGCAGCCAGGGCCTCCTGCAGCTTCTCCAGATCGCCGGGAGGGGCGGTGTCGCACTTGTTGACCACCGGCAGCAGGTGTTGCTGTTCAGGATCCAGCATACGGCTGATCTCCTCATATTGCTTTCTGATCTC
The DNA here is from genome assembly GCA_015486475.1 of Bacteroidales bacterium. Classification (GTDB taxonomy): domain Bacteria; phylum Bacteroidota; class Bacteroidia; order Bacteroidales; family VadinHA17; genus DRPN01. Next base: position 6,646 of record WFRO01000300.1, on the reverse strand, counting down.
CTCCGGGGCTGTTGTCCATTCGGTGAGCAGCAGGATGATACGGGCCTCGCGTATCTTGCGGTAGCTGCGGTCGATGCCTATTTTCTCGATGGTGTCACCGCCCTCCCGCAGTCCGGCGGTGTCGATGAAGCGGTAAAGGTAACCATCCACCGTGACAGTGTCTTCGATGAAATCGCGTGTGGTGCCGGGGATCTCCGAGACGATGGCTTTCTCCTCCTGCAAAAGGGTGTTGAGGAGCGTGCTCTTGCCGGTGTTGGGAGCGCCGGCGATGGCCACGGGGATGCCGTTCTTCATCACATTGCCTTCGCGGAAGGTGGCGGCCAGTCCCTGCAGGGTGGTCACCAGTCCGGTGGCCAGGGAGAGCAGCTCGCCACGGTCGGCGAACTCCACGTCCTCCTCGCCGAAGTCGAGCTCCAGCTCAATGAGGGAAGCGAAGTGAAGTAATTGCTTGCGAACCTCGCCGATGCGGCGGGAGACCTTCCCCCTTAGCTGGCTGAGGGCCAGCCGGTGGGCGGCGGCGCCGGCGGCAGCGATCAGGTCTGCCACCCCCTCGGCCTGGGCCAGGTCCATCTTGCCATGGAGGAAAGCCCGCTGTGTGAACTCGCCCGGACGGGCAGCCCGCAGGCCCGCGTCGATCATCGTCAGGAGGATCTGCTGCTGGATGTAAGGAGAGCCGTGGCAGGTGATCTCCACCATCTCTTCACCTGTATAAGAGCGGGGCGCCCGGTAGAGGGTCACCATCACCTCGTCGAGCATTTCGTCACCGCGGCGGAAAGTGGCATGCCGGGTGTTGTTGGCAGGCAGGTCGTGCAGAGATTGCCCGCCGGGAAGATGTACCATCCCCTCACACAGGGCGATGACCCCCTCGCCCGAGGCCCGCACCAGGGCGATGGCCCCGCTGCCGGGAGGGGAGGAGATGGCACAGATCGGATCGTTATGCGCAGGTATCGTGGTCATTGCTGCAAAGATACAAAAAAGGAGAAGGTGCATGCCCGCCGATACCGACTGGCGGATGGGTCCATGATGAATGGTGATCTGCCTGGCTTTTTACCCTCTGATATCCTTCCTGATGTCCGGTTTGCACAAAAGAGTTCCGTTAAAGATCAGTATGAAAAGGTATCATTAATTTTACTATATTTGTTGAAAAGCAGTTGTGATTATGAATACGTCAGAATTAAAAAATGTATTGGTACAAAGGATTGCGGAGATCGATGATGAATCTTTTCTTCAGGCCATCAAGACGATCCTGGATGCTAAGGCTGAAGCAAGAACGATCCGTCTGACCCCCGGGCTTTCCAGGGAGATCGTAGCATCAAAACGTGAGATCGAAAAAGGGTTGTTTACCGGGAATGATCAGCTTGAAAAAGAAATTGAGGAATGGCTAAGCGAAAAGTAGTCTGGTCACACAGAGCCCGGATCAAAAGATATGAGATCCTTCAGTATTATCTTGAAAGAAATAAAAGTAACATCTATCCCAAAAAACTCAATGATCGCATAAACAAAGCGATCTGCCTCCTGGTAAAGTTCCCTGACCTGGGTATCAAAACTGATATTGAAGGTGTGCGAGGGTTGATCATCGATAATTATATCCTTTTTTACGAAGTAACAGAAGAACTGATCATTGTTCATTACATATGGGATACCAGACAAGATCCTGATAATTTAGCAATTAAATAATGGGGTTTACATATTGGTCTCAACCTCAGCCAAATTATAGTAATACCTTATAGAAGGGAATTAGATTGGATCCCGGTCTTCAAATAGGAAATATCTTTACACCTCCCGAATGGGCTGAATTTGCCATTGAGCAGTTTGGTATATTCGACCGGTGGATGGCCGGGGCGAGTGTCTTTGATCCCACCATGGGCACCGGCCAACTGCTTGCCTCCCTGATCGATCATGGCATAAAAAAAGGTTATTCTGTCGATCGCCTGCCCACGGACCGGCTGTATGGCAATGAGCTGAACAGGGAGTATTATACGGAGGCCCTGTCCATTTTTTCGGAGAAGTACGGGCTGGACATGTCCGGCCGTTTCTCGAATACCGATATCCTGGACCTGCCGCCCCGCAGGTTCGGGGTGATCTTCGGCAATCCCCCCTGGCAGAACTTCACCGATCTGCCTGCCCGCTACAAAGAGAAGGTCAAAGCTGCCTTCATCGCATACGGTCTGACCGGCGACCGGAAAAGCCTGCTGCTCGGGGGATCGCGCATCGATCTGGCGGCGCTGGTAATCCAGCGGACGATGCGGGATTTTCTGTCCGGGGGGGGAGACGCCTGGTTCTTTATGCCCCTCTCCCTGTTGCTCAACGACGGCGCCAGCCGCTATTTCAGGAACTACCGCAGCGGCGGGGTACGCTTTGCTCCGGTGAAGGTCTATGATCTGGAAGGGCTGGAGGTCTTTCGCGGCATCTCCACCCGTGCCGGTCTGGTGCATTTCAAAAGGGACCGGGAACCCTCTTTCCCCATTCCTTACGAGCATTATGAGGACAGGGAATGGAAAAGCCATCCGGCCCGCCCCCTGCTGCATCCCGCTGACCCCCTCAGCGTATTACAGTCGGAGGAGCATGACCCCCTGGCCGGCTTCCGGCCCGTCGGGGTGGGGAAAGCCTCTGTACCCCGCCAGGGGATCAATACCTGCGGCGCCAATGATCTGTTCTTTTTTGACCGTTGTGAGCAGGTGGATGAAAATACCTGTATCGTAAACGGTGGGATCGCATTGCCTTCCCGGTATGTTTTCCCCCTGCTCACCTCCGGGAACTTTAAGGAAGAGCAGCTCACACCCCGCAAATGGGTCCTGCTGCCTTATACTGTCGGGGGTCGCCCGCTGGAGCCGGAACAGATCAAAAAAGAAACGCTGTTGTGGAATTACCTGAAAGCCCGTGAGCAGCGGCTGAAAGAGCGCCGGGGCTCCCTCATCGGTGCACGGATCAGAAGGGGCTACTGGTGGGCCCTGCTGGGGGTGGGACCCTATAATTTCATGCCGTACAAGGTCGTTTGGGAAGCTTATGGCAAAAAGCAGTTCCGGCCGCGCCTCGTGGAAGGGAGGTGGCAGGTGAACCAGTCACTGCAGGCTTACATCCCCCTGCCGACACGCGAGGAAGCAAAACGGGTGCTGGAGCAGCTCCGGCAGCCGGCTGTCGAAAATTATCTGCTTTCGCTGAAAATGGAAGGTACCATGAACTGGGCCCAGCCGGGGAGGATCAGGAGGTTGTTAAGGATAAGGAATGAGTGAATGAGTGAATGATTGAATGAGTGAATGAGAGAATGGGTGAAATAGTACATACCCAGCACCCCCGTCCGAACGGACGTTCGTCCGGGCGGGCAGCACCCAGCATCCAGCACCCTGTACCTACTATTCTTTAGGCTTTCTTAGCCTCATAGTAACAGCGTTTGGGCGAGACGATCTTTTCCTCGCTCTTCAGCTTTTTGATCGCCTTGTCCACCTCTTTCTTGTCCAGTCCGGCCATTTCGGCCACTTCTCCGCTCTTGAGCGGCTTGCCTGCTTCTGCGAAAGTCTTGAATACCAGCTCTACAGTGTCCATAATGATGATGTTTTTGTGATAGGGGTAGCAAAAATATAAAAATTCCCGGATCAAAAACATCAACGGAAATTTTGTTAGTTTTGTTAAAATTGTGAACTAAAAATATTTGTACTGTGAAAAAATCCCGTTTCCGACTGATCGTTCTGGCCATCACCCTGCTGGTCCTCTTTTTCCTTTCGTTCCGGTATTACGGGGAATGGCTCTGGTTTGAGAACCTGGACTACAAAAAGGTTTTTGAGACCATGCTGTGGACACGGCTGATCGTCTTTGCCGTCTTTTTCTTCCTCTTCCTGCTGCTGGCCATGCTCAATATCTTCATTGCCCGGCGCATCGGTAATTTCACCCGTGCCATCTACGAGCCGGGCAAGTACGATCCGTTGAAGATGCTGCACATCAGCGGCGACAGCATGCTGGCGGGATATGTCTGGAGCCTTTATCTGCTGGGCTTTGCGCTGATCATGGGACTCTCGTCCGTAGGGCAGTGGCAGTCGTTCCTGCTCTACCTGCATGCGGCTCCTTTCGGGGTCAACGACCCGGTGTTCGGCAAGGATGTCGGTTTCTTTGTCTTCAACCTGCCGGTTTATACTTTCCTGCGCACCTGGTACCTCACGGCCATGACCATCATCATCCTGGGGGTTCTTTTCTCGTACCTTATCGACCGGGCGATCACCATGCCCAAAGGCAAGCCGCAGGTGTACGGGAAAGCCGCCACCCATCTCTCCATCCTGGGCGGGCTGTACCTGCTGGGCATCGCCTGGACCTACCGCCTGCGTCTCTTTGAGATCCTGTACTCCACCCGCGGCGTGGCCTTCGGCGCTTCCTACACCGATATGCACGCCCTCCTGCCGGGGTACCGCATCATCACCATCGTCATGCTGGCACTGGCCCTGCTGGTGATGCTGCTGCCGCTGATACGGCGTTGGAGAATGATCTGGATCCTGGGAGGTGTTTATCTGGCAGTGCTGGCCGGCATGATCTGGCTGTGGCCGGGTGTCGTCCAGCAGTACATCGTCAAGCCCAACGAGCTGGAGAAAGAGCGGCCCTATATTGCCAACAACATACAGTTCACACGCCTCGCCTACGGTCTGGACAGCATCCGCGAGGTGCCTTTCCCGGCCGACCAGAAGATCACCGCGCGTGACATACAGAAGAACCGCAACACCATTGAGAACATACGCCTGTGGGACAGCCGTCCCCTGATACAGACCTACAAGCAGCTGCAGGAGATACGTCTCTATTACGATTTCCACGATGTGGATATCGACCGTTACAATTTTCCCCGTTACACGCAGGTAGCGCTGGCGGCACGTGAGCTGCCCGCCTCGCAGATCCCCGGCAGGGCCCGCACATGGGTCAACATGCACCTGATGTACACCCACGGCTACGGTGTGGTGATGAGCCCCGTCAACAAGGTGACCCCCAATGGCATGCCCGCCTTCGTCATCAAGAACATACCGCCCCAGTCGGAACTGCCCGTAGAGATCAAAAAGCCCCAGATCTATTACGGTGAGGAGACCGAAGACTATGCCATCGTGCATACGGAGATGAAAGAGTTCGACTATCCCCGCGGCGACCAGAACGTGTACAATACCTATGACGGCCGGGGAGGGGTGCAGTTCAAAGGTTTCTTCCGCCGTCTGGTGTTTGCCTGGAATTTCTCGGATATCAAGATCCTCATCACCGGATATATCACCCGTGACAGTCGTATCATGTATCACCGGAAGATCGCCGAAAGGGACCGCAACATTGCGCCTTTCCTGATGTTCGACAGCGATCCCTACCTGATCCTCGGCGAGGACGGCCGTATCTACTGGATGCACGATGCCTACACCTACAGCGATCTCTATCCCTATTCCGAGCCGGTGAGGCCTGCCACGGCCACGCAGTCTGTCAACTATATCCGCAACGCCGTGAAAGTGGTCACCGACGCCTACGACGGCACCGTCACCTTTTACGTCATCGATGACAGGGATCCCCTGATACAGGCTTACCGGAAGATCTATCCCACCCTGTTCAGACCGTATGCGGAGATGCCGGATTTCCTCAAGAAACATATCCGTTATCCCCAGGACCTGTTCACGATACAGAACCAGATCTATAACATCTATCACATGACCGACCCGCAGGTCTTTTACAACCAGGAAGACCTTTGGAACGTGCCTACCGAGATCTACCAGGAGAGTGAGCAGCGCATGCGTCCTTATTATGTGAACATGCGCATCCCCAAAGGGAAGAAAGAGGAGTTTATCCTCATGCTGCCATTGACCCCCTCGCGCAAGGACAATATGGTGGCCTGGATGTGCGGCCGTTGTGATGTGCCCCATTACGGCGAGCTGATCGTTTACCAACTTCCCAAGGAGAAACTGATCTACGGACCCATGCAGATCGAGGCGCGCATCAACCAGAAACCGGATATCTCATCCGAGCTGACCCTCTGGGGCCAGAAAGGATCGCGCGTGATCCGCGGCAACCTGCTGATCATCCCCATACACCACTCTTTCCTCTATGTTGAGCCGGTGTACCTGCAGTCGGAGCAGAGCCAGATGCCGGAGCTGAAAAGGGTGATCGTTTCTTTCAAGGACCGCACCGAGATGGAACCCTCCCTGGATGAGGCGCTGAGAAAGGTTTTTCTGGGCACCGGAGCTGCTTCTTCCATGCAGACGGACACTACTGCCATTACAGGACAAAAAGGCCTCACAGCGCCTGAAAAAGGCTCAGATCCCGCTGCACGGGCCCTGGAGCATTACAACAAAGCGATGGAGTACCTCCGGAAAGGCGACTGGGCCGGCTATGGCCGCGAACTGGACAGGATGAAGCAGGTGCTGGAGGAAATGGCAGGAGGAAGGCAAAAGTAATAAGGCAGAAGTAATAAGGCAAAAGGCAGAAGGAAGCTCGAAGCTCGAAGGGCGATTGATGAACGATGAACGATTATCGATGAACAGTGAACTGTGAACTCATAACTCGATACTCAAAACCCGATACTCACAACTTCTATGAAAACCTCTCTGTTCTTATTCCTTATCCTGGCACTGACAGTTTCCGGCGCTTATTCCCAGTCACGGCTGGCAGACGTTGGTCTGCACATCGGTGTGATGCCTTCGGG
>WFRO01000299.1 GCA_015486475.1 Bacteroidales bacterium | reverse complement strand
GCCATACAGCAGGGTGCCTCCACGGTGATGATCAACTCGGGCTCCGTCAACGGTGTGCCGGTCCATGCCAGCAAATATCTGATCACGGATGTGCTGAAAGGTGAGCTGGGCTTTGAGGGACTGGTGGTCACCGACTGGGAAGATATCATTGCTCTGTGGAAACAGCATCATGTGGCTCGTAACAATAAGGAAGCTGTAATGATGGCTGTCAATGCCGGTATCGATATGAGCATGGTGCCTTATGACCTCTCTTTCTATCATGATCTTATTGCGTTGGTGAAAGAGGGTAAGGTTTCTGAAGAGCGGATTGATGATGCGGTGCGCAGGATCCTGCGCGTCAAATACCGCCTGGGGCTTTTTGAGGATCCTTTCCCGGAGCCGGAGGCTCTTGCCAATTTCGGTAAACAAGGATACAGGACCCTGGCATTACGGATCGCCGAGGAGACCATGACCCTCCTGAAGAACGATACCCTGCACGGCCATCCCGTCCTGCCTCTGAAGAAAGGTACGAAGCTGCTGCTAACGGGGCCTGCGGTAAACTCACTGGCTGCTCTCCACGGTAGCTGGTCCTACTGCTGGCAGGGCACCATCGATTCGCTCTATCCGAAAGTTACGAAAAATATCCGTCAGGCACTCGAAGAACTGAACGGCAAGAAGAACGTGATCAGTGTGGCACCTCCCCATTTCGGGAAGATCACAGCCAGGGATATTGATGCCGTGCGAAAAAAAGCACGCAATGTGGATGCCATTGTCCTTTGTCTGGGTGAAAATGCCTATGCTGAGAGCCCCGGCAGCATCAACGACCTGACCCTGCCGGAAGATCAACTCTCCCTGGCCCGGGCGGCGGCAGCCACCGGCAAACCGGTGATCCTGGTGCTCACCGAGGGACGTCCGCGCATCATCCGGGAGATCGTCCCTTCGTTGAACGCCATCCTCATGGCATACCGCCCCGGCAGCAAGGGGGCAGAGGCCATCGCCAACACCCTCTTTGGAAGGTCCGATCCCTCGGGAAGACTTCCTTTCTCCTATCCCCGCTTTACCGGTAACATCATCCCCTATGATGCTCCTGTGAGAGAGGGAAAATATTACGATCCGCAATGGCCGTTTGGCTATGGCCTTAACTATAGCCGGTTTGCCATCACCGGATTCAATGTCAGCAGAGATACGCTCACCTTCAGCGATACCCTTTCCGTCTCTGTCCAGGTGACCAATCAGGGGAAAAGGGCCGGGAAATATTCCATTGACCTCTTTGTGAAAGATTATACGGCTTCCGTCATACCTCCGGTGAAAAGGCTCAGGGCTTTCCGGAAGATCTATCTGGAGCCCGGAGCATCAACAACCGTGAATTTCCACCTGAAAAAACCGGATTTTACATTTGTCGGGACAGATCAGGAAAGACACCAGGAACCCGGCCGTATGGCTGTGATCGTGGGAGATATGAAGAAAGATTTCTATGTAAAAAAATAGCACGAACATTGCTTTTTCCGGGTCCCGGGCTTTTGCATGTCTGCTTTATTCGATATGCAACGTTTTTTCCCGGAGTACGTCATTATATGGAACTTCTTAAAAGCCCGGTAAAGGACCGGGTGACAGGATGTTGATCTTATTAACAGGAATCTTATGAGAACCTTAAGAATTCTTCTTTTGATAGCAGTGGGAGGATGGAGCTTTCTATCTTCCCCGGCCCAACAGCCAAACATACTCTTTATTGAGGTCGATGACCTGCAGTATGAATACCTGAGCTTCAACGGAGCGAAGTATCCGCCTACGCCCCATGTGGACAAGCTGGCAAAAGAAGGAGTTTATTTTAGCAATGCCGTGGCCCAGGGCATGATGTGCGGACCTTCCCGCAACTCCCTCATGACCGGTCTTTATCCGCACAACCTGGGATTTTATTACAACGGACAGATGAAGTCGCTGCCGCAGGGGGTATGGACCTTTCCCAAAGCTTTGCAGCGGGCCGGTTATTTTACGGCCTGGATCGGGAAATGCCATATTCGTCCCTACATCGCTGAAGGGAAAGACAAGACCGAAGCCATGGCCGAAGAGATGGGGTTTGACCTGGTGCACCAGACGGTGGGACGCGCGGTGCTGTGCAAACAACTCAGGAAAGGCAAACAGCTCAGAAAGGACTGGTATGTCAGCTATCTCCGTTCACAGGGACTGGCGGATACCTTCATGAACGAGTGCGGCAAACCCAGCACCCTCCCCGAGGATGTCTACCTGGACGGTTTCTTCACGGGGTCAGCCAGGGATTTCCTGGCCAACTACCATGAAAAGAAACCTTTCTTCCTGTGGCTCAACTATTCCTTGCCACATGGTCCCTACGATGTGCCGGAGAAGTACCACACCTTTGATCCGCAGGAGATGCCGGGCGGTACGCGGGTGAAAAATTACACCCCGCCACCGGGACTGGTGAAGAAAACAAAACCGGCCCGGAGCGAGGTAGAGATCCGGGATCATCAGGCGGGCCTGTGCGCCAATATCTCCCTGATGGATAAGTATGTGGGAGAGGTGCTGGAGACCCTGAAGGAAAAAGGACTGCTGGAGAATACCGTTATCGTGTTCTTCTCCGACCAGGGGGTGATGATCGGCGACCACTGGCGTTTCCACAAAGGAACCCTCTACCGGCAGATCACCAATCCGGCCCTGATCGTCTCCTGGCCCGGCCACATGAAGCAGGGGATCATGGTAGATGATCCGGTAGAGCTGACCGACCTGGTGCATACTACCCTGGAACTGGCCGGAGCCAAAAAGGAAGATCAGCAAAAGCGTTCTTACAGTGTGAGCTTGTTACCAGCCCTGTACAAAGGCCGCTCTACGGGACGTGAGGTGGGGTTTGCCGAGATCGAAGGTTATGCCATGGCCACCGACGGGCGCTACCGTCTGGTCCGCGGAAAAGATGCACTGTTCCTTTTTGATGATGAAAAAGATCCCAAAAACCTCGTTAACATAGCGGATCAACACCCTGATGTGGTCCAAAAACTTTCGGCAGCCATGGACAAATGGTATGAAGAGACCGGCAAGCCGTTGCCACCGGGTACCTACTGAAAAGTCAGGGATCCCGGGGATCCTGTAACCCTTGGCCCGGTTCTTCGAAAGAATCAGGATCCTGTCTTGATGAATTTGCGATCCACAACAAAATCTTTTCCGGTCACTTTCAGAAAATATTCTCCGGGAGCCAGCGAGGATATATCAATGCGGGTCAGCCCAGGTAAAGGCCGGCTCAGGGTTTTCCACAATCTTCCTGCGTTGTCGTATAAGCGGATCTGCCGGACGGGGACATCAAGAAATAAGGAGATGTGTTCTCTTGCCGGGTTCGGGTAGAGTTGAAAACGGCCAGTCCCTGCCATGTTCCTCTTGCTGGCACTGACGGAGTCAACGGCTACTGTACTTGTTGCTCCGGGCTGAATGCCGGTGTTTATGTATGAGATCAACTGCCCGTCCAACGTATCATGCAGGGCCTCCACCGGGTTGCCGTTGAGGAGCAGCTGCCTGTAATTTCCATAAAACCGGGCCTTCCAGAGGAGCTCCTTGTTGCTGTAGTTGGTCAGAACGGTTTCGACATTCTTTTCATGCCTGATACTGACACATTGATCCCCTACCGGTACGGAGTCTGCCTCTATCCATCCGATGTCTTGCGGCAGCCGGGGAAGGGTAGTGACCATCTGCCTGCCTGCATCGGCATCCACCCCCATCATTCCCATCACGAAGTCGGATAGCAGGACGAAAGAGATCTCCGGGTAATCTTTCCTGGGATCGTAATATATGTTTTTCATCATTATCCATCCCCGCTCCGGCTGGTTGTATCTGAAATAGATCTCCGCATGATAGGACCGGGCCTCTACGAAAGCAACAGAGGAGTAGTGTGAGAAGAGCATGTTGAGAGCTGCCTCATTCCTTTCTCCCATGTCGGTCAGGCCGTACCTGGGAGGATAGCAGATGTGCATCTGATCGAAGCCGGCACCATAGGAACCGTCCGGCCTGAATCCCCTGACATACTGGTTCTCTTTGTACCAATCTGTTCCGAACTTGTTTTTCAGGGATGTTGCTTCCTCTTTCCAATAGACGGAATTGGCGGTATCCCCACCGGCGGCCAGGATCCCTGCAAAAGCCAGACAGGCTCCATACTGAGCTGCCATACCGTCAGCAGCTTCGATAAAATTGTCGGAGGATTGTTCATTGTAGGTGCAGGTACCCAGGAAAATATTCCCGGTTTGTGACCAGTTATCGTCAGCGATGCCGTTGTTGTTCCGGTCGTGTTCCCATACGAAATTCTCCACGGAACGGTCGTAGAAAGCCAACAGGTCCTTTTCTGTGATGTAAGTGCTGTCGCCGGTCCATTTGTACAGATCGAGGGCGCAGGCTGTGACCTCAAAAGCCTGGGGCACCTCCCGGACGAAATTGGAGTCATTGTGATAGTCAAGAGGATAGATCGATCCGTCAAAAGCAAAGGCCCACAGGGGATAATATTTTCTTTCCGGAGTGGCTGACAACGCAAACTGGCGGGTCATGGTCAGGTTCTCCCTGTCCAGGCCGATCAGGTGGGCTCCCAGCGCCTGATGGGCAAAATCCCGCAGGTAAAAAGCCGGACGGTCCAGCAGACCGGCCCAGTAACAGGGGATGTTGTTCGTCATTTCGGAGGTCTGTACATAATTGATGGCCCTGGTTTTGGCCCAGTTGAACATCTCCTCCGCCTCCGGGCTGGAAGAGTGTATGACAAAAGGGCTTTTCATCCTTAGCGTGGAGGCCGGCAGCTTCCCCGTAACCGTTACCCTGGCATCCGCCCAGTCGGCATGGTCCGAGTCGATCGATCCGTCAGCGTCGTTTGCCCGGAGCTGCAGGTAAGAGATGCCTGTGATGTCCAGGTCAATGACCTGCGTGGAGGAGCCGGCCTGCATGACCGGACTGCTGTAAAGGAGACTCCCGTCACCGTACACCCGGAAGATCACGGAAGCGGCTGAGTTGTTCTCAGGTACCTCATCGTCGATGCCGACGGATGCCTGCAGACGCGTACAGGAACGGTTCAGGAACCAGGTGATGGTGCTCCGGGCATGCGTGCCGATCCCTTTTGCGTATTTCACACCGTTCAGGGTCAGGGTATGGCCGGAAACGGAGAGGTCCCGGTGGATGGCCCCCCAGCCGATGGTGGCAGTTTGCCAGTTCAGATCGCTGAGATATACCTGCCCTGCACCGGCACGCACGGGAACAGAGAGCATGAAATAAAGAAAAAGTAAGGATACCGACGTTTTCAAAAGGATTTTCTTTGCCACAGAATATAAGTTTATCCAAGCAGGGGATGTCCCGTAATCCCCCTCTCTTATGTTTTTTCAGATACAAAATTAGCAGAATTTATATATGAACCGGATTGGATACGGAACAAACAAAGTCACCGGGTAGTAGCAGAAGTTTATTATTTTTTGAGGATCCCTCTGAATATCGTATATTAGAAATGATATAAAATAAGTGAAATTATGCACAGACGACGTTTTATTGCTTCAACGACAACGGCTGCTTCGCTGATGGGTTTTGTTCCCGGTGCGGTGGCCAATGTGGTGCGGGAGTTCGATCCTCCCCGCCTTGAGAAACGTTCCCTGGGGAAGACCGGAGAGAAGCTCTCCATCCTTGGTTTCGGGGGGATCGTGGTCATGAATGCCACCCCTGAGCAGGCTGCCTCGCGGGTGGCTGAGGCCATCGACCATGGCGTGAACTATTTCGATGTGGCGCCCACATATGGCAACGCGGAGGTGATGCTGGGACCGGCGCTGAAACCCTATAGAAAAAAAGTCTTCCTGGCCTGCAAGACGACCGAGCGGAAAAAGGAGGGCGCCCGCAAAGAGCTGGAGCAGTCGCTGCAAAGGCTGCAGACCGATCATTTTGATCTGTACCAGCTGCATGCGGTCACCACCCGGGAGGATGTGGAGACCATCTTTGCCAAAGGAGGAGCCCTGGAGACGTTCCTCGAAGCCCGCAAAGAGGGGAAGGTGCGTTTTCTCGGATTTTCCTCACATGCAGTTGAGGCAGCTCTGGCACTGATGGAGCGTTTTGATTTCGACACGATCCTTTTCCCGGTAAACTTTGCCATGTGGTATGCCGGGAACTTCGGTCCGCAGGTGCTGCAGAAGGCCCAGGAGAAAGGGATGGGCATCCTGGCCCTGAAAGCCATGGCCAAACAGCCTTATCCGGAGGGAACGCAGAAAAAAGTGCCCAAATGCTGGTACCAGCCCCTGACGACACCGGAAGAGGCGTCCATGGGACTCCGTTTTACCCTGTCCCATGCCGTGACGGCCGCCATACCTCCGGGAAATGAGGACCTCTTCAAGATGGCGCTCACCCTGGCTGCGAAATTTGAGCCCCTCTCAAAAAAGGAGCTGGAAGATGTGAAGCGGAAAGGCCTGGCCACCCCGCCGATCTTCAGGTATCCTTCGGAGAAGTATGGGTGAAGGAAGAAAATGGAAGCCTAATTCTGATCCCGGCCATACAGCATTATTTTGCCGGATAAAACCTGATGAGCTTCACCGAGGGGGCGGGGAGGTATTCTTTTATTTCAAAAGAGTTTCCCTGTATTGTTTTTTCATCCGTTAATGGGGTCAGGTTATTTTCATGATCCAGCACAAGCACTTCTGTTAAAGTTTCTCCGTCCCAGGGAAGTCCGGAAATTTGAATATCCAGCGTATCCTCACGGGCATTGTAATTGCTGATCAGGATCGTTGCCAGACTATTGGATTTGTTCACACCGCCGATAGCAAACATGCCTTCCGGCAGATGTGTTTTTTTGCAGTTTACCCGGACGGGAGTATTGAGCAATATGGCGAAAGCCTTATAGGCAAAAAAAGGTTTTTTGGGCAGGCCATATTCATCAAATAATCCAAAGATAGTCCAGTCACCGCTGTAATAACAGGCCTGATCGATCGGCAAGTCCTGCATATTGATCAACATAGATGCGGTAAAGGCAGCCCCTTCCATTCCTCCGATCTTGTTCAGTGCAAGATCTTTCCAATAAAACCTGTCATGGAACAATCTTCCCCAACTACCACCTTTAGGAAAATAATTCCACTCATTCAAATGGATCTTTGTGTCTTTATAACCGTTATCATCCAGCATCTTACGTACATAGAATGCAGTACTGTCCACAAAGTTCATATCCCATGTATATATATGCCAGGGGAAAAAATCGATCGGCAGATGGTGGTCTTTGCAATATTTGATCAATCCCGGGCCGGTTCTGTAGGGGCCGATACCGGCGGTGCCTACCCATAATCTGGGATCATATTTTTTAATGGTCCTGACGGTCGTCTCATATAATTTGTAGTATTGTTCTATATCTCCCATCCACATCTCATCTTTTCCCCCGGGTTCATTCCATATTTCCCAGTACCGGATATTCAGATGAAAGCCGTTTGCCCAGCCATCGTTGTAATGCCGGATGATGTTTACGCATATCCTGGCCCATTTGTCGAAATCTTCAGGGGGATAGATGTGGTATTTTATTTTCCCGTGTTCAATATCCACCCCCAGCCTGTAACTGATCTCCGTGCCGCTTTTTAAGAGTTCCAGAAGATAATCATCCGTTTTTTTGAAATTATAATTTTCGGGATCGTCCGGATCCAGATGAAAAAACGGGAAAATAGCAGGAATATCCACGACGCCCGGTGTAGAAAACTGACAATCGTGTAAACGTGTTAAAGGTATTTTCAGATCAGTGTATGTTCGGGTCATGTAATCAGTCCAGGCAGCCAGGTTATGTGTGGTGC
>WFRO01000298.1 GCA_015486475.1 Bacteroidales bacterium | reverse complement strand
CCTGGTACCTCCGTCCCGGTTACCGGGACTACGGTACCCAAGGAAGGGGGAACCCTTGCCCACGCTGTCTATTGATTTGTGGGTGGACTTCCCCTTTAGGGGACCGAGGGGGCGCGTGGGATTAAGGACACATTGGATGCCCTTTGGCACTTGCAACGATGAAGCGATGAGGCGATAATGCGATAATGCGTAAATGATTCCCGCCCGCCCGCCTGAACGCCTGCCTGGTGGCAGACAGGAAGTCATTCGGGCAGGGCCGAGGCCGTTCGGACAGGGGTGCTGGTTGCTAGGTGCCGGGTTATCATGCTCCCCAGACTTTTAACTTTAGCTCACTTAAGACACTTTTAACTTCCAACTCCAACCTCTAGGCACTCCATATGCCGCAAATCTCCGATTTGCGAGCCCGTCCGAACGGATGTTCATCCGGGCGGGCATCCTCGCAATTCTAACCGTTAGAATTGCGGGACTCCACACTTATTATATTACAGGGTCAGGAGGGTCGAAAAGGCCATATGCAGCCTCATTCTGAAGTTGACCTGTAACTAAAACAGATATTTATAATCCGGGTCCTCCTGAATGCGGGAGGCCAGCTTACGGAGACATCCGAATTTCTTTCTGTAAACCGAGTTACGGTTCCGGTAGGAGAGTTCGTCACGGATGGTCCCGGCATCCCTCTCCTGCAGGGACATCTCCAGCAGACGGCGGCACTTCATGTCCAGCGCCGGGAGATGTCGCAGATAAAGGATGTAACGCAGTTCATGCTGTTCGGGGAAAACGGGAAAGTCATTCCTGAGCCGGAGCATGAGCAGATCCATCTCGCCGGCGGGCATCCCCTGAAAATATTTGCTTTGGCGGTACTGCCTGTACCACAGGTAACGGCATATCCCAAAAAGATATTCCGGGATGTTGCGCCGCACAGGGAAAGAAGGATCCGTGATCTTCTCAAAGAGGATCAGCATACCTTCATGAAAAATATCCAGGGCATCCACAGGAGTGCCGTCACGTGCCGAGATATATGATTCCAGATACTGGTATACCCGCAGGTACAGCCACCGGACAATCTCATTATCGCGTTCCACGATACCATTGATGATCACATCCCTGGAGTAATTTTTCACAAAGACATTTTTAGTAAGTCCATAAGATCATGCCCCTGCATCCCTCTTCCTCACAAATAATGTTTTTAACCCTTTCTTTGCAGCCGGCAGGAGAGCCGGCCATATCAAACAGGAAAGGGTGAGGTCAAGTTAGGAAGATTTTTATAAAAACACAAGATTCGGAGGAAATAAACTATTTTTGCAGTGCGCTAACGGATGTAAAAGTTTGAACCGATGGACCGATTATTTTTTCTGGACCTGCTGGCCAAAACCGGGCTGAATGATCATGTGGCACTGATCCTGAACGCAGTCATCTGGCTCGTACTCCTTCTCCTGGTCGCCTGGCTGATCTACTGGCTCACGCGCAAGGTCGTCATCAGTTCCATCACCCGGTTCATCACCCGCACGAAGACCAAGCGGGATGATATTCTTCTGCACTACAAGATATTTGAATATCTCAGTCATCTCGTTCCCATCCTTTTCCTTTATCTCGCCTTTCCTTTTTTCCTGGAAGGATACCCCGGGCTGCTAAAATTCCTGCAGGACATGCTCGGGCTCTATCTCGTGGCGGTCTCTGTGCTGGCCCTCAATGCTTTTCTGAACGCCCTCCATGCCCTCTACCTGACCCTGCCCATCTCCAAAGACAGGCCCATCAAAGGATATATTCAGGTGGTCCAGATCCTGGTGTATTTCTCCGGGCTGATGTTCATTATCGCCATCCTTTTCGACACTTCCGTATGGAAGCTGATGACGGGACTGGGCGCCCTGGCCGCTGTCCTGATGCTGATCTTCAAGGATACCATCCTGGGCTTTGTGGCCAGTCTCCAGATCGCCACCAACGACATGCTCAAGCCGGGTGACTGGATCGAAATGCCGGGAAGGGGTGCCGACGGCACCGTGGAGGAGATCACCCTGTACACAGTGAAGGTGCAGAACTGGGACAAAACGATCGTCACCATCCCCACCTATGCCCTGGTGAGCGAGTCATTCAAGAACTGGCGGGGTATGGAACAATCGCCGGGACGACGCATCAAACGGTCGGTATATATCGATGTGAAAAGCATTCGTTTCTGTACTCCGGAGATGGTGGAGAAGTACCGCAGGATCCAGGTTCTGAAGGATTATATCGACCGCAAGGAAAAAGAGATCACCGAATACAACCGGAAATACAACATTGACGACAGTGTTCTTGTCAATGGCCGCCGGATGACCAACATAGGCACTTTTCGCAATTATGTGGAGGCTTATCTGCGGCGCCATCCGATGATCAACCAGGAGATGACACTGATGGTCCGGCAGCTCCAGGTCACCGAAAAAGGCCTGCCCATAGAGGTGTATGCTTTCTGTAAGGATAAGCAATGGGTCAACTACGAAAAGATCCAGGCCGACATCTTCGACCATATCTTTGCCGTCATTCCTGAATTCGACCTGCAGGCTTTCCAGGAGCCTTCCGGTTACGATATCCTCCTGCTGGCCAAAGAGAGGTCCGGGTAAAGGCAGGTAATTTTGCGTAATGAATACTCTTCGTTGCTAGTTGCAGGGTGCTGGTTGCAGGGTGCAGGGTGCTGCCCGCCCGGACGAACGTCCGTTCGGACGGGGTTGCAGGGTGATCCACAAACTTTTAACTTTAGCGCACTTTAGGCACTTTAAGTACTCTAAGTACTCCACACTCCACACTCCACACTCCACACTCCAAACTTCTTCAAGGGTACTGGGTACTGGGTGCTAGGTGCTAGGTGCTGGGTACTAGGTGCTGGGTGGACTACCAACTTTTAACTTTAGCGCACTTTAGGCACTTTAAGTACTCCAAGTACTCCTTGAATTGTCACCAGAAGGGTATCTTATTTCTCCTTCAGCACCTTTCTCACTGCCTCCGCCACATTGCGGGCTTCGGCCTCTTTCCCCTGTGCATTGAAATGCACTCCTCCGGAGTTGTAATACTCAGGATGTTCATATCCTACCGACCAGTTATCAACGATGGGAATGCCATGTTCTTTCATGTACTCAGCAGCCAGGGCATTGCGGATCTTCACATGGTCCGTGAAAGGAGTAAACTCCGTCAAGTCAGTCCCTCCCCGCACCGGCGTGGTGTTGACCCAGATCACCTTTGCCGCAGGGGCCTCTTCACGGAAGACCCGGAAGACATCCGGCAGTGCTGCGGCATAGACCGAATCCGGGTAAGCTTTGCCGTGAAGGCCATTGTTGAAGACGATCACATCACACGGATACTGCCGCAGGAAAAGACGTATCTCATCGAGGAGATACGGGTTGCCCAGACATTTGGAAGAGGTATAACGACCGAACGAGACCTCCCCCTGCAGCTCCTTTTTAACAAAACCGTAATATTGCTGCACATGGGAATCGCCGATGAGCAGCAGCCGCGGGAGGGTATCCACCCCCGTGTCCTCCACCCACATGTTGGTCCATTCGATACGCTCCAGGACCACCAGGCCCTTATCCTTTGAGACCTCCTTCTTTTCATTCACAGTATTACACGCCTGGAACAAAAGCATGGCCAGCAGGGTGATGCCAATAGGTAAGATCTGTTTTTTCATAGTTGTAATATTTACATTTTTGTTATTAAATGGTCATTTGACTGCTTCCTTGCTTTGCCGAAGCGGCTACGCGAAGGCGCAGCGCAGCCGAAATTAGCCCCGACTGCGTCGGGACGAAATTAGGTAGAAATTAGCTCCCTTCGGTCGCGAAATTTGCGCCTACGGCGCGTCATTACCTGGTCACAGAATAGTCATTTATCATCATTCCATTATTCCATTATTCCATTATTCCATTATTCCATTATTCCATTATTCCTTTTGCCTTTTGCCTTTTTACTTTTGCCTTTATACTTTATCCTTTCCCCCTCTGTCTCACCACCTCATAGATCAGTATCCCGGCTGCCACCGATACATTGAGCGACTCCACCTTTCCTTTCATGGGGATCGACACCAGGTGGTCGGCCAGGCGAAGCAACGGCGGATCGATCCCTTTCTCTTCCGAGCCCATGATGATGGCCAGGGGGCTTTTCATATCCGGCCCGTCAAAGCGCTCATTGCCTTTTTCGGTAGCAGCGATCAGGGTAAGTCCGGCATCTTTCAGATAACGAAGGGTAGCCTGCAGGTTCTCTTCGCGGCATACCGGCAGATGCATGAGCGCACCCGAGGAGGTCTTGATGGCATCGGCATTGACCAGAGCGCTGTTGCGGGAGGGGATGATCAGGGCATGGCAGCCGGCAGCCTCGGCGGTACGGGCGATGGCCCCGAGATTACGCACGTCGGTGATCCTGTCCAGTACAATAAAGAAAGGGGTCTCCCCCTGTTCGTACAACGTGGGGAGGATATTCTCCACCTTCTGGTATTCCAGCAGGGAGAGCAGGGCGATCACCCCCTGATGATTGCCGGAGGAGATGCGGTTCAGCTTTTCCTGGGGCACGAACTGGTAAGGCACTCCCTGCGCCCGCACCAGCGAGAACAAAGCCCGGAAAGCTTCCCCCTGCATTCCCTTGCGCAGGAAGATCTTCTCAAAAGGCTGTCCTGCCTCCAGTGCCTCCATCACGGGCCGTATGCCATATATTTTTTTCACTTTTTTTCTTTCTGTTTAAGGTTCAGAGCAAGAGGAGAATATCGATGAAGTGATGAAGTTCCGCCTTCGTCCCGCCTTTCGGTATGATTACTAACGCAATCACTCAGGGACCTGGGACTACGGCGGACAAAGGATGAAGCGATAATGCGATAATGCGATCATATTTTGATATTTCTCACCGGTTTTATCAATAACGTACCGAAAAAACATTGCCCTGCCGCCAGGTCCTCACCGCCTCCACCCAACGGGTTACCAGGGTTGCGCTGCGCGAGAGGTTATAGACATTGTCGGAAAAAGGACTATCGATCCTGACGAACGTAAAGGATAATTTCCCGGGATCTTTCTCATCCCCATAGGTCCATACCTCACGTGACACGGTCTTGGTAAGATTATCCGGCGGCCCGTAGATAATATAGATCATCCCCCGGTCGGTACGCCAGCCTTCTTTCCAGGTAGAAAAGAAAATATTGGCAAAATAGACACGGTTGTAAAAGATACGTACCAGCTGACGTGCCTGTTCCACATCGTCGGTGGTGCTCAGCCAGAATTCATCCACGGCCAGTTTTCTGTTGGGCCGGCTCATCAGATGACGCATTTCATTCTTTGTCAACAGATAGGCCAGGGGTTGGGCCATCTGGTCGGGAGAGAGTATCTTCGGGAAGAAAGGCCCGAAGTTGCATAAGGTCACTCCATCCTTCACCGTTGAATCCACGCTGAACTGATAGATCCCCTCCCTTGGCAGCCGGACATAATCCGTTCTGTAGGATATCTGCCAGGTGCTGTCAGGGGGACGCCGCAGGATGGGTGAGCCTACATTTATGTTCGGGGCGACCGGGATGATGGTGTCGGGCCTGAAATAACGGATAAAAAAAGCATGCGGTTGCTGATCGCGGTAAATGATCTTCACGGCAGAAGTAGAGTCCAGCGCATAGGAGAAAACCTGCCTGTGTGTCTTCACATCCACCACCATGTAGTTTTGTGAGGAAAAACGCGTGCGTTTGTCCACATATATGAATTTCTGTACAGCCGTTTTGCGGATCATGTCGATCATCACCACCTCCAGGATATACTTATTCCCCTGACGGCATCTTATCAGTATACTTTTTTCTATGACCCTGCTATGTAGTTTCGTGGGGTCAATGGAATAATGCACCACACCCGAGTCGGCCAGGGCAGTAGCACGTTTTTTCACCAGGAAAAGACGGTATCTGACATCCAGGAAGGAGATGTAATTACCACTCTCACCGGCCTGGTTAAAAAGCAGCTGGTTGGGGGCTATCCTGACCCGCAACAGCGATACCGAGTCGGTGGTATGATAAATGCGGTACTCCGGCTGCAGCGGAGTACGTCCCGGGATGTAAAGGTAGGAGAGGTTCTTGTTGGGTTTCTTCACGGGCAGGGTCTCCTCCACCTTGCACATGCCGAGGCCCAGCACCATCAGGATCATCGCCGTATAAAAGAGGTATCGTCTCACCTTCGGAATTTCTGACTAAAAATACGTTTTTTTCACCAAACCCAAAATCAGCAAT
>WFRO01000297.1 GCA_015486475.1 Bacteroidales bacterium | reverse complement strand
TCCTTCATCCTTCCTTCTGCCTTTTGCCTTATTACTTTTGCCTTAATTCCTCCGTCATCTCTATCAGCTCCCGTATCCTCTCTCTCTGTCCTGCTTGCGGGCCGTTCTTCCGGCAGTCACTGACGTGCCAGCATGCCATGCCCAGGGCGGTCCATACGAGATAAGCCTCCAGATGCTCTTTCTCTTCGGGCAGCAGGGGCCGTTCTTTTTCGTAAGCATCCAGGAAAAGAGCGGCTTTCTGTGCGTTGGGTCGGCCTTTGGTGAGGCAGAAGCCGTTGACAGCCATGGCAATGTCGAAGAGGAAGGTGTCGATGGCAAACTCTTCAAAGTCCAGGAAGGCGATCAGCTTACCGTCCTTGAACAGCACATTGTCGGGAAAAAGATCGCCGTGGATGAGCCCTGTGGGAAGAGGTGTTTCCAGCGATCCGTTTATCTTCTCAAAAGCACCCAGCCAACGATCCCTGAGGGTGGGAGGGAGGCAGGAGGTGGGATGCCGGATGATCTCATTGCAGAGGGAAGGCCGGATGGTGTTGACCTTCTCCGGCACTTCACCGGCAGGGATAAGATGCAGGCGGGCCAGGGTTGTTGCTGTTTTCTTGATCTGTTCGTACGTTGGAAGGGGAGGCGAACCGAAAAGGAACGGATAGATCAGGGCCGGACCGTAGGAGGTAAGGTGGATGTATTGCCCGTCCCGGCCGGCCAGGGGATACGCGGCCGGAAAATTATACTTTTTCAATACCCGCATCAGCCGCACCTCTTTCTCCAGCTCCTCTGTGGACTTTTTCGGGCTGAAACGGACAAACAGCATGCCGGCGTCGGTGTCCGCACTTAGGTTGATATTGCCGTATCCCTGTTGTATCCTGCTGATCCTGTGTATCCTGCCTACGGCATATCCGGCCAGCACTTCCCGCACTTCCCCGTACAATGACTCCAACCTCATAAATAATGGTCCCTGTAATATATTGATCAATAACGATATACAGACGAACTACGTAGTCAACTACGTAGCTCACTACGTAGTTGACTACGTAGTTGGTGTTTTGTTAATATCTGTGTATTAGGTAGATGTATAATAATATTATATCAAACAATTCTTAAACCTCTGTCTAAACTATTGATATAATGATCGGGCTCCGCCCGACCCTGTTGGTTTGTCGCCCCGTTGGGGCTTGGTCATTTATGATCATCAACTCATCGCTCTTTAATCCTTACTCATCCCATTATTCCAATATTCCATTTTTCCATCATTCCATTCTTCCTTCTACCTTTTGCCTTTTGCCTTTATACTTTTGCCTTTATACTTCTGCCTTCTTCCCTCCTTCCACATAGTTCTCATACCTCCCGCACACCTCTCCTGCCAGGCGGATGCCGGTGCCGAGGATGGCGGTCCAGGTTGCTTCCCCTGTTTTCTCCAGATCTCCGGGCCGGATCTTTCTCTTGTATAGTTCGTATGCCACGCCGGCGTTGAAGGTATCTCCGGCACCCACGGTGCTCACCACCTTCTCCAGGGGAGGTACGGGCACCTCCAGCGAGAGGGAGGGGGTGCGGAGGTAGACGGCCCGGCTGCTGGCGGTATAGATGAGGTAAGGGCACTGCCCGGAGACCGCCTCCCATGCTTCGTCAGCGTTCTCTGCCCCGAAGATATTGCGGAAATCCTCATCCGAGCCCCTGACCAGCGTGGCCGCGGCGATGTTCTCCAGGATATAGTTCTTCAGGGTGGGCAACTCCTCCAGATGGGCGCTCCGGAAATTGGGATCGTAATAGATGAAAGATCCTTTTTTCCGGGCTGTTGCCAGCAGCTGCGTAAGGACGGGCCGTATGCCGGGGTCAAGGGCGAAGAATGAACCGAAGAGCAGGAAGTCATCCGCTCCCGGCTCCGGCAACACTGTTTTCAGCCGTTCTGCGGGGTAATCCTTGTAAAAGGTGTAGGAAGCCTCGTTCTTCTCGTTCAGGAAGGCCATGGCCACGGTGGTCAGATGTCCTTCAAAGCGGGCGGCATGACTTGTGTCCACGCCGTTCTTCCGGAGGAAATCATCAATGAGACCGCCCACCTGATCGCGACCGTACTCGGTGATCAGTGATACGGGCACGCCCAGCCGTCCCAGCGATACGGAGGTGTTGAGCATCGCCCCGCCCGGCCATGCCGACACCGGCTGCCCGTTACGGAATGTTATATCCAGCAGAGCTTCTCCGAAAGTAAAAATACGGGACACGATAAGTTGATTAGTTGATAAGTTGAAAAGTTGAAAGGTTAATTCCGGCTGCCGTCAGCTTCATTAATAACTTTTAACTTTAGGCACTCCAAACTCTAGGCACTCCACACTCTTTCAACCCTGGCTCACATGCACATCCATCTGGGGATAGGGGATGTTAAGGCCTTCTTTGGCGAAGGTCTTGTACACCTTCTCGTTCATATCAAAGAAAACACCCCAGTAGTCGGCGCCATTGACCCACACGCGGGTGGTCAGGTTGACAGAGCTGTCCCCCAGCTCAGCTACGGCGATGAAAGGCTCGGGGTCTTTCAGGATACGCTCATCCTCATTGATAAGCTTCATCAGCACCTTTTTGGCTTTGTCCACGTCGTCGCCGTAACCGATGCCGAAAGTCCAGTCAACACGTCGCTGCGGCTCGGTGGAAAAGTTGGTCACCGATCCGGTAGCCAGCCCGCCGTTGGGGATGATGATCGTCTGCTTGTCAGGGGTGTTCAGGATGGTGTTGAAGATCTGTATCGACTTCACCGACCCTGAGAAGCCCTGGGCGCTGATGAAATCCCCTACCTTGAAGGGCTTGAAGAGCAGGATCATCACGCCACCGGCGAAGTTCTGCAGGGTGCCCGAGAGAGCCATGCCTATTGCCAGACCGGCAGCACCGATGATGGCGATGAAAGAGGTCATCTGGATGCCCATCATCCCCAGCACACTGATGAACAGCAGGATCTTCAGCGTCCAGGAGATCAGCGACGTGAGGAAGGGTTTCAGCGATTCGTCCATCTTGCCCCTGTCCAGCACCTTGCGGATCGATCGTACGATGATGCTGATGATCCAGAGTCCCAGGATCAGTGCGACGATCGCACCGACGAATCTCAGTCCGTAAGTGGTTGCCAGCTCACCTGCTTTTTCCATGTAAATGTTCACTTGTTCCATGATTTTAAGGTTTTGTTAATTTATTCCGGATAAAGATAAGAGAAAAAATCAGAAAGTCAGGGATTTTCTTAGGGAGGTTTGTAGTTTCCCTGTAAATTTGTATCAACATAAAAAGGAAATCTTATGGATCTGCTGAAATTACAGAACGGCTCGGATGTGCGGGGAGTGGCCCTGGAGGGTATTCCCGGCGAAACGGTGAACCTTACGCCGGAAACAGCCGGCAGGATCGCTGCTGCTTTTGTAAGCTGGCTTTCTCAAAAGACGGGTAAGGCTGCGGATGACCTGAAGATATCGCTGGGCCGCGATCCCCGTCTCAGCGGTGAGGCGCTGGCCGGGGGCATTACCGGAGCCCTGCTGGCTGTGGGGGCGGAGGTATGGGATTACGGTCTGGCTTCCACGCCGGCCATGTTCATGTCCACGCTCCTGGAGGGAATGGACGGCGCCATCATGATCACGGCCAGCCATCTGCCCTTCAACCGCAACGGCATGAAGTTCTTCAGCCGGGAGGGCGGACTGGAGAAAAGCGATATACGCGACATCCTGCAGCAGGCCGGAGAGCTGACCCTCCCGGACCGGCGGGAGGGGGAGGTGCATCGCAAAGACTTTCTGAAAGATTATGCTGCCTGGCTGGTCGGCTACATACGCCGTGAGGCGGCCGACCCGGACGATCACGATCATCCCCTCCGGGGCACCCGCATCCTGGTGGATGCCGGCAACGGAGCCGGCGGTTTTTATGCGTCGCAGGTGCTGGTGCCTCTCGGGGCAGACACAGCGGGCAGCCTGTACCTTGACCCCGACGGCCGTTTTCCCAACCATGCGCCCAATCCCGAGGATGCGCATGCGCTGGAAGCCCTCTCGCAGGCCGTAAAGGAGCAGCAGGCCGATCTGGGTATCATCTTCGACACCGATGTAGACCGGGCTGCCCTGGTGGGGCGTGACGGCAGTCCCGTCAACCGCAACGCTCTCATCGCCCTGGTGGCAGCGGTGGTGCTGGAGAAATACCCCGGCACCTGGATCGTCACCGACTCGATCACCTCAGACGGCCTCACCGACTTCATCGAGCGGCAGCTGGGGGGACATCATCACCGTTTCAAAAGAGGTTACCGCAATGTGATCAACGAGGCGATACGTCTCAACAGCGAAGGGAAAGAATGCCACCTGGCCATCGAGACCTCCGGCCATGCGGCACTGCAGGAGAACCACTGGCTCGACGACGGAGCTTACCTGGTCTCTTTCCTGCTGACGAAGATGGCCCGGTTGCGGCGCGAAGACAGGCATCTGGAGGATCTCATCGCCCCCCTGCAGCACCCCCGCGAGGCACAGGAATTGCGGTTAAAGGTACGGGCAGAGGAGTTCGCTGCTTACGGGCAGCGGGTGCTGGATGATCTGAAGGAGTTCGTATCGCAGCAGGAGGGGTGGTCACTGGTGGAGCCCAACTATGAAGGGGTGCGGGTGCGTTGTGATGCCAACCACGGCGACGGCTGGTTCCTGCTGCGCCTCTCCCTGCACGACCCCGTCCTGCCCCTCAACCTCGAGAGCAACCAAGCCGGCGGGGTGCAGGTCATGAAGGAGAAGCTGAAAGAATTTCTGAGCCGGTATGATCAATTGCTCTGGCCGGAGGAATGAGGGAGAGATGGTGCCTGAGACGTTTTTTATTTAAGACGCAATGAATTGCGTCTGTACAAATATTATTTCTGGCTGATCTCCCACAATTCAGAAATCAAAAATCAGAGTTCTTCATTCATCGTTCATCGTTCATCGATCATCGATCATCCTTCGCACTTCCCCCTCAGCCATTCCCTGTGCTCCTCATCCAGGCGGGGGGCCAGCTTCTCCCAGACCATCCGGTGGTAGTCGTCTAGCCATGCTGCCTGGGCCGGCGTGAGCAGGGTGAAGTCGATCAGCTTTTTATCGATGGGGCAGAGGGTGAGGGTCTCGAAACACAGGAAGGTGCCGTATTCCGTCTCCCGCTCCCGGGTCACCACCACGAGGTTCTCGGTGCGTATGCCGTACGCTCCGTCACGATACAGTCCCGGCTCGTCGGAGAGGACCATGCCTGCCTCCAGGGGCACGGGCGTTGCACCTGTCTTGCCGGGGTTGATCGACTGGGGTCCTTCGTGGACGTTGAGGAAATAGCCCACACCGTGACCGGTGCCATGGCCGTAGTTAAGACCTGCCTCCCACAGGGGGCGCCGCGCCAGGATGTCGAGCTGGTGGCCCACCGTGCCTTCGGGGAAGCGGGCCATCGCCAGGTCGATCATCCCCTGCAGCACCAGGGTGAAATCTCTTTTTTGCTGTTCCGTGGGCTCGCCCAGGGCGATGGTGCGGGTGATGTCGGTGGTGCCGTCGAGATACTGGCCGCCAGAGTCGAGGAGATAGATACCCGGGACCTCCAGGGGGATGTCGCTCTGCTCGTCAGGAGAGTAATGCACCACGGCGCCGTGGGGCCCGAAGGAGGAAATGGTGGCGAAGCTGGGACCGTGGAACCAGGCCTGCTCAGCCCGGAAAGCCTCCAGCCGGCGGGCTGCCGACAGCTCGGTGACAGGCTCTTTGCCGAGGGTCTGCTCCAGCCACCGGAAGAATTTTGTCAGGGCGACCCCGTCCTTGACCATGGCCTCGCGGATATGTTCGATCTCTTCTTCATTCTTTATGGCTTTCAGGGTGGCGGCCGGGGAGATCCCTTCGCGCACCGTGACACTGTCGGAGAGGGCGTGGTACAGAGATACGTTGACCGACGAGGGGGAGAGGGAGAGACAGGTACCGTCCGGCAGGAGGGCCAGATCGCCGGTAATGTCGTCATAATCACGCAGCTGCACGCCGGTGGCTTCCAGGCGGATGCGCAGCTCTTCCGGCACTTTCTCCGGCCGGATGTAAAGGCGGGCCTCTTCCCTGCCGATGAGCCCCCAGGCCATTACCACGGGGTTGTAGGGGATGTCATTGCCCCGTATGTTGAAGGTCCAGGCCACTTCGTCGAGAGCGGTGAGGAGGAGGGTGTCGCACCCCGCTTCCAGCATCCTGTCGCGCAGGGCTGTGAGCTTCTCACGGATGCTGCGGGCAGCGAACTCTACCGGATGCTCGAAAGCCGGAGCCTCCGGGAAAGGGGGGCGGTCGTCCCAGAAAGGGGTGACGGGATCCATATCCTCAGCTAGGATAAAGTCTTTTTTCTGAAAGGACTCTTTCATCTTACGGGCCAGCGCCAGCGATACCAGCGTGCCGTCGTAGCCTATGCGGCTGAAAGGAGGCAGGTGCTCTGCCAGCCAGCCGATGTACTCGGGCGTATGGGGGATACGCAGACGGACCAGCTCAAAGCCGCTGCCGGCCATCTGCTCCTCAGCCTGCAGGAAAT
>WFRO01000296.1 GCA_015486475.1 Bacteroidales bacterium | reverse complement strand
TTTCTTTTTTATCAGATATTCCGCAGCTGCAATAAAATCATCAAAAACGTTCTGCTTGTGCATCTTCGTCCCTGCCTCATGCCATGCCTCACCGTACTCACCCCCGCCACGCATATTGGCCATGGCGTAAACACCTCCGTTCTCCAGCCATACCAGCCGCGACACACTGAAAGAAGGCGTAAGGCTGATATTGAAACCTCCGTAACCATACAACAGCGTCGGATTTTTTCCGTTCATTACCAGATCCCTGCGGTGTACAATGAACATCGGGATCAGCGTACTGTCTTTGCCGGGATAGAAAACCTGTTGGGTCACATAATCATCAAAATTGAAATCGATATCAGGCTTGAACCATACCTTCGACTTGTTCGCAGCAATATCATACTGATAGACCACCGAGGGGAAAGTAAAGGAGGTAAAGGAATAAAATGCGGTCGTATCTTCGGGCCGGCCACTGAAACCTCCCACACTCCCGATCCCGGGCAGGGAAACCTCATGCAGGAATGTACCGTCCGGCTCATAGACACGCAATACCGAGTGGGCATCTTTCATGTATTGTGCGATGAGCCTGCCACCTCCCAGCGTCACACCCTGCAGCACCTCTTTTGCATTTTCCGGGATGATCTCCGTAGCATATTTCAACGAAGGATGATCGTCCTGCACCACGATCAACCGGTAACGGGGAGCCCCGTCATTGGTGAGGATAAGGATCCCCCCGCCATAATGCCCCACCACCCGGTAATCATGATCGAAATTCTCCACCAGTCTGACGAAAGGCGCATTCTTTTTTTGAAGGTCTTTGATGTATAAAGCATTCCCACTGGTCGACTCGGTCACGGTGAGGGTCAGGAAACACTGATCGCGCGTCACCCACGGATAAAAGCTCCAGTCGGGATGTGCAGGATCCTCGTAGACCAGCTTGTCCTGTTGCTGCGGCGTCCCGGCCACATGGAAATAAACTTTATTGTAGCGGTTGGCAGCCACCAGCTCCTGGCCTTTGGCAGGCTGCCGGAAACGACTGTAGAAAAAACCGTCCCCATACCAGGAAAGACCGGAGAATTTGATCCACTGCAGATGGTCGGGCAGGTCTTTGCCCGTGGCAATATCCTTTACAAAGAACTCCTGCCAGTCAGAGCCGGCACGGGAGATCCCGTAACCCAGGTATTTCCCGTCGCGGGAGACAGAGAAGTTGCTCAGCGCCACCGTGCCATCCTTCGAGAACTTGTTGGGGTCCAGGATCACCTTCGGCTCCTCGCCCAGGTGCTTCATCATGTAATACACACTCTGGTTCTGCAGCCCGTCGTTCTTCGCAAAGAAATAATATCCCCCCTCTTTCCAGGGCGTCGATACCTTCGGGTAGTTCCACAACTCCTCCAGTCTTTCCCGGATCTTTTCCCGGTAAGGGATCTTCTCCAGATAACCGAACGTCACCTTATTCTCCGCCTTCACCCAGGCCTCTGTCTCTTGTGAAGTATCATTTTCCAGCCACCGGTACGGATCCGGCACCTTCACACCAAAATAATCATCCACCTGATCGCACCTGCGTGCCTCAGGATACTGTAACCGCTCATGACCACAGGAAACAGCTGTGACCACAAGCACAACTCCGGCAAAAAACTTCAAACTTTTCATAATCCTTATATTTTACGTTCATCGATCATCGATCATCCTTCGTCGATCCAAACAGTACTTTCCCGTCCCGGCTCATCTGTTTGTCCTTCCGGTTGCCGGCGATCCTCCCGGCTACCAGCCCCGTGACAAAGCCCAGCATGCCTCCCAGCTGATAGCTCCAGGATCCGGCATCCACGGCACGTCCCATAAACACGACCAGTAAGCCCGCCAGGGTACCCACGATCATGAACAACAGGGTATACCGCGAGATATAATGATTGGGGAGGCGGTAGCCGTGAACCTCTTTCAGATGGTCCGAGATCCTCCGGAAGAGCGAGATATACCTCTCCTCAAACTTTTCAGCCTCTCTTTTGTCATGCACCTCCGTCCCCGACAGTTCAAAAGCCTCCTGCGCCAGCGCCTGACACTCCCGGCATCCCTGTTCAGATAGCAGGCTCTCGGTCATCTGCAGGAAACGGTCGAGGCGCAGATACCAGGGCTTCATCCCGGGAAGATCCATCTTCCGGAACCCTTCCCTCATACTTTGCATCCGCTCTTCCATGGTCGTCATATCGGCACGGAAAGATACAAAAAAAGGCCATGAAATCTCATGGCCTTTTCTTTGAAAACAAGTTATTATCTGTTGTGTCTTCTGTCCTGATCGGGACGATGCGGACGACGGGGACCGTGATGGTCGCGGTGCCGGCGCGGTGGCTCCTCATAACCTTCCGGCTTGGGCAGGAGCACTTTCCTGGAA
>WFRO01000295.1 GCA_015486475.1 Bacteroidales bacterium | reverse complement strand
GATCAATGCCGGGTATCATCTCTCACGGCGCTGGCGGGTGGCCGGGGTCTTTACCTACAGTACCGGACGTCCCGTGACCCTGCCGGAGTACAAGTACCGGTATCACGGCTATCAACTGGTCTATTTTTCCGACAGGAACAAATACCGCCTCCCCGGTTATCACCGGCTCGACCTCTCCATCTCACTGGATGAGAGCCTGCGGCTGACCAAAAAATGGAAAGGAAGCTGGACCTTCTCGGTACTGAACGTGTATGGCAGAAAAAACGCCTATTCGGTTTTTTACAGCAGCAGTGAGCCGGATGCGGAGAACGATTACCGCAGGTTCAGCCTCTATAAATTATATATCCTGGGGAAACCGTTGCCGACGATCACTTATAACTTTACATTCTGAACGGATGAGGGAAAAGAACAAAATAATAAGATCTCTTTTGGTGTTGCTACCGTTGATGGTGATGGTGTCCTGTCAGGAGATCTATGATCCCCGTGTTTCTGCCGGCGAAGAGATCCTGGTGGTGGACGGCCTGCTTACCGATGCGGGTCTCTGCCGGGTCACCCTGAGCCTGGCTACGCCTTATGATGAGCCGGAGGGGCAGCCGGTGCCGATATACGGAGCCGCCGTGACCGTTCTGGATAACGACAGCGTGGCCTGGGACCTCCGGGAGAGCGGGCAGGGTGTCTATTCGGCTTCTTCCCTGCCGGTGCAGGCCGGACATGCGTACACCCTGGTGATCCGCAGCGAGGGCGAGGAATACCGGTCCACACCTCAGACCATGATGCCTCCCCATAATTCGGATACCATTTTCGGTGAGGTGTTGACCAAAGAATTCCCATTCACAGGCACCAACGGGGATATATATTATCATTCATACAAAGGAGGAAATATACATTTGGGTTTCCGTGATCTGCCGGACAGTGCAAAAGCATTTCGTTTTGTTTATTCTTTTTATGTCCAGTATGTTGCGATGGATGTGAGACCTTTAATCCCGGTTTCTTATTATATCTGGCACAAGGAAGGCTTCTCTTATGTACTGAACCTTACCGGGTCCGATTTTCCCGTAGCATCTGGTGAGATGCTTCATGATCTTTGTTTTTTCCCTTTTGATAAGGATTATTATAGTTTTGTCCAGCAGTGGCCTGATCCGCCCTATGTAGGAGGGATGGATGCCTATGTAGTAATGTTCGATCAGTACCGGCTGAATGGAGATGCGGAGGAATATTATACGGCCATGAAAAAGTTGCTGGATGCGGAGGGTAAAATGTTTGATCCACTGGCCTCTCAGTTGCCACGGAATATGGTATGTACTTCAGATCCACAAAAAAAAGTCGTCGGTTTTTTTGAAGTATCTTCTTATGCTTCTTATGCCTACCGGGTAGTCTATCACGGGGATGAGAAGCCGTTAACCTTTGAAAAGACTCCATCCCTTAAATGGGTTCCTAAAGATGGTTCCATGAAAGATGAATATCCTCCCTTCTGGGTGACCAGGGGGAGTAAACGATAACAATTGATGGTAAGCACTTCCAGAATATTATTTTTTATGTTCTTGCTTGCAGCGAACCCGGGGAAAGCTCTGGTAGCGGGAGAGATACTGTTTCCTGCTGCCGGCAGACTTCTTTTGCAGACCGACCGCCAGGTATATGTTGCCGGAGAGAATATGTTCTATAAGCTATACAAGGTGAAAGAGGAGAAGGATACAGATGCAGGAACGTTCGTCTATCTGGTATTGCGCAATGCCCGGAGCAGGGTGATCACCCACACCCTGGTACGGATATACGGGGGCAGGGCCTGGGGGAATATCTATCTGCCGGATACGCTCAGCACCGGAATGTATCAGCTCCTGGCCTATACGAATGTGATGCGGAATGAGGGGGCTGAAAGTTATGCCACGCGGGAGATCTTTGTGGCCAACCGTTTTGACAAGGGCCTGGCTGCCCTCCGGAAATATACGGGGAAAAAGGAAGACACCTCCTCTGTTGAAAATTACGGGAATATTTCCGGCGCAGCGTCAGAGGAGTTCTCGGTGACCACAGATAAAAAAGTATATGGATGCCGGGAGAGGATCGGGATGGAGATCAGGTATGATGCCGGGGAGGCGGATCCGGTGGCTTTTGTATCGGTGTCGGTGGCTGAGGAGCCTGCTTATCTCACTGAGGAGGCTGAACGTCAGGGAGAGGGAGCAAAGGGAAGGGTCCCGCCGGAGCGGTCTGAGGACCCAATGACCGGCCGGAGATATCTTCCGGAAAGCCGGGGTTACATTCTGCGGGGAACGGTGTATGACGAAGACGGGAAACCTGCCAAAGGGGCTTATGTACTGCTCTCCGTGCCGGATACCCTGATCAACCTGGATTATGCCGTGACGGACAGTGCCGGCATGTTCCGCATGCTGCTGAAGGATCATTGCCTGGGTAAAAAGATCATCCTGATGCCGGCAGGATCCCCCGGGAAAAAGATCGTGCCGGATGACAAATACCGGATCCGGGAGGCTTTCCGGCCGGCAATTGTTCATTTTTCCGGTAATATCCGGGAATATCTTCTGAAAAGCCAGAAGATCGTCGGGATCCAAAAGATCTACGACAGCCGGTACGTGCATCCGGAACAAAGAAGATGGAAAGTTCAGGAGATCCCGCCACGGATCTATTCCCGTCCTGACTTTACGTTGCTGCCGTCTGAATATGTTCCTTTACGCGATCTTCCCGAGATCTCCAAAGAGATCGTTCCTTATCTCAAGATCCGAAAGAACGGCGATGGTTATGATGTAAGGGTCTATAATGAAAAGGAAAGGGTCTTTTTCCGGGAAAATGCCACAGTCTTTCTGGACGGTGTTCCGGTGAAAGATCCCGGCCAGCTGATGCCCCTGGCCAGTGGCGATATACGGAGAATTGAGCTCATGGAAAAGCTGTGGTTTTGCGGAGATGTGCGTTTCAACGGTATCGTGGCGGTCTTCTCCACGAACCATGCATTGGACCGCTATCGCTTTCCCTCCGATGTGCTGACCCTGAAGATGGAAGCCCCTGCGGCTCCCTCCGGCATGGTCATGCCGCGCTATGGGGATCCGGAGGGGGAAAAGGGAAGGATCCCTGACCTGCGGCAGCTGCTCTGCTGGCAACCTGACCTGGTGTTGAAAAAGGATCAGGTGAAAACACTCTC
>WFRO01000294.1 GCA_015486475.1 Bacteroidales bacterium | reverse complement strand
TCACAGTTATGGGTGATGGGGTGAAAGGATCGTCCTGGCGGTCAATGGCTTCATGCAGACGACGCAGTCCTTCGGTACGCCTGCGGCTACTCAGGAACCGTCCTTCGGTACGCCTGCGGCTACTCAGGAACCGGCTAGGTCGGGCAAGCAAAGGAATGATCTGAAAATACGTGTAAAGACGCACGGCCGTGCGTCTCTACCATCTAATTCCGTTTGCGAAGCAACCTAATTTCAGCCGCCTAGCGGCTAAATTTCACGAGCGAAGCAAGTAAATTTCCACATAATTTCATCCCGACGCAGTCGGGGCTAATTTCGTGAGGGCGTAGCCCGAACTAATTTCAGCTGCGCAGCAGCCTAACTCTTAACTTTAGGCACTTTTAACTTTTAACTTCCTTCAAACCTCTCACCGGTCCCTGACCAGCCGTACGCTGTAACCATTGCCTATGTAGTCAGCATAGCGCCCGACACCTGACCCGAAAGCATCCAGGAAACGATCCCAGGCACATTCACAAAAGCTGTATTCCTCTGACTGGACTTTGCTCCCTGACCAGAAAAGCGTATAGTCACCCAGACGATCGAAGGGAGCATCGTTGTCACATAAAGATGGATTTGCACATATCTCACGGAGGCCTGCAGGAAAAGCTGTAAAGCCGCTTTCATTGGTTCCGTTGCCATCCCGCAGCCAGCCATCGGAAGCTTTTAGCTTATTACCGATATTCCCGCGGTAAAAGTCTCCTTTGTCCGCATCCTCCCGGCTCATACCCAGAAAGATCTCCAGTTCTTTCCAGTCGTCATCCGTGGGGACATGCCATCCCGCAGGAGCTATGTTACGGCTGTCGGTCACGGCATACCAGTTGTACAACCTGCCATAGGTGGCTACCAAAGTCGTATCATTGTTGAAATTGCAATATGCTCCGGTCGTAAGATCCGCCCATTCCGAAGCATCGGTCACATTGGGTATGGGATCGCCGTTGCGATAGTGGGTTACTTTCAGATTTTCCTTTGTCCACCACTGGTCACCTATCTCTACGGTCTGGTAAACGTTGCCATCTGTATCTGTAACTTTGTTCGGGTCAGATAATACGGTGTCTTTGTGGCAGGATACAGACAGGCACAGGAGCAGGGAGGAAAATGTTACGATAAAAAACAGATTCTTAAACTTTAACATGAGACTTTTTTTTAATTCCTGATTACGATCATTTGGCCTGTAAATGGTCTTTGCTTATTTTTCTTCATTATTGAAAAGCTTAACAAAACCCCGGCTCACAGCCGCAGGCATGCAGGTCACATGATTTTCCTTTTCGAAGATGTTCGTTTCCAGAATCAGATCCTTGTAATTCCGGGACCTGAGCAGTTCCTCCATTTTCCTGAGATTTTCAGGAGTGCCGGTCTCCAGGGCCCCCGCGCTCATAAAGACATCAGCCGGCAGATCCGGATGGTCAGCTGCGTATTTTGCTTCATAATCGAATGTAATCCCGTCACTGTAATGGAGGCTGGGACTTCCGATAAAGTATTTTTGGAACAGCTGTGGCTCATGAAAAAGGACATACATGCCAAAAAGACCTCCGAAGGAATATCCGCTCAACATCCTGGCATGCTTGTCCACACGGTAACTGGTTTCCAGGAAAGGGAACAGTTCATTTTTAATAAATTCCAGGAACAGGGGAGCTCCACCGGTTTGGAACTCCAGGTTTGGAATACCCATGCCTGCGAGTCTCTTTTCAAAAAGATCCTCTGTCCGGGTATTTTTCACCGGTGTCAGATCTCTTGTCCGGCCCAGTACCCAGTTCAGCATGGCTTCCGTCCCTGTACCGCCATATCCGATCCCCACCAGGATCACCTCGGGAATAAAGGTGTAGGGTGTTGTCAGCACATCGGTGAAACCCTTTATTATCGAAAACCCACGGTACGGGTCCAGGATGATGATCACCGGGAATACGGTATCCCTGGCAGCGTAGCTTCGGGGCAGAGAGATCCATAATTCATAATCCTGCCCGACCAGCTTTGAATGCAGTGTCCTGATCTCGGTTCTGTCAAGGGTCACCGGAGGATAATCTTTCCCGGCCGGGGTAGTCTGGGAAAAACCCGGGCTGAAGGAAATGCTGATCAGTAAAATAATAATGCCAGCATCAATGATCTTGTTTCTCATACTTTATTTACTTTTATTTTACTGGTTCTTTTTGCGGGATCAGGAGGTAACCGAAGAAGATGGTGAAGAACAGATAAACGACTACAATGCCCCATCCGAGTATATTTAAACCTCCGGAAAGAGTGATGATCACTGTTGCCACGAGCGCAATGGCATCATAGATGAACAGATCCCAGATGATCGCACGCCGGGCAACAGATTCTTCAGCATTCCGTGCCAGCCATGTGAGCAATAGAGTCCCGATGAGCGCGGCTCCATACTCTCTTGCTGTCAGAGCTGCCCCGGGGCCATAAGATGTGCCCAACAGGTTCAGCAACCAGCCGGGAACAAACAGAAGTAAAGGACCAAAGCCTAAACAGACAATGGCTTTTATGATCATGACAGTTTTGAATTTCATAACAATTCTCCTTATATTTAATGATGACCTGACATACGATCAGGTGTATTGATAAAAACAGCACCCGTTGCCTTCTGAGGCAACCTGCATCCATGAAATTACGGACTTCTTACGCCTTTACCGCCCTGGTTGGTTGCATGCATCCAGGCCTTGATCGTGTCAATGTGGTGATCGGATGATCCCCGTGCCGGTCTTATGTTGCATCCGGATCCGGGAGTATGGGTTTTGAAAGGATACAGGTAGGTACAGCGATCTGTCTGTGGATGGACCCCTGCATTATGAAGGGCTTTTTGCATAACACTGCCGTGTAAATGATGCCTTTCGGTATTCCTGCACTCAGGTCCGGGGAAATTCTCATTGCAGGAAACGCTTGCAACCCGCTTTATTCAGGCTTTCCAGCAGGCTGTCTTCTGTCTGCTATCCGGAGTACAATTTACTGAAACAAAACCAATTATCAAAGTTTTTGGAGGATTATTTTTCAATGACAGGATAATTGCTTAATCCCGACTTGTCGGGGTTGAAGGGTTGATGAGGAGAAGACTTCCCCCTACGAACCACAAACCACGAACCACAAACCTCGAACCACGAACCACAAAAGCGCCGCAGGCGCATCAAACCACAAACTATTTCAACCCCATCTCCTCAAAAGGTACCGGCTTAAATCCGATCTTTTTCAGCTTCTCTGCGATGCTGCGTAGGGCGTAGTGGTCCTGCTCCGGGTCGCCGGGGGCGGGGTACTTGTCCAGGATCAGGTTGTCCCGGAAGATGACCGTTTTGGGCTGGTGCAGGGTGACCTGATCACAGGCCAGGAAGACGTTCCCCGTGATGGTGTTCACGTTTAGGTTTTCGTTGATGTGGGCCAGCTCCGGGTACCGGGATACATAAAGATCCTGGTGCTGGGCCAGGAACTCCTGGGATGGTCGGGTGTAATCACGCCAGTGCTTAAAGCTCCAGGGGGTGAAGGAGATGCCGGCGGAGCACTGGTAGAAGATGTTGTTCCGTATCAGGTTCTCCTTGCCGCCGTGGATCTGTATGGCGCCGAAGTGTCCGCCGCTGCAGTTGCGGAAGACGTTGCCGTACACCCGGTTGCCGGAGATGGCGTCGTCGAAGCGTATGCCGGCCCTGCCGGTGATGGCATGCATCCTGTCCTGACCCTGCGGACCGGTGTCGTGGATGTAGTTGTAACGGAATACATTGCCCCGGTAAGTGGGGTCGCCCCACATGTCGATGGCGCCCTGGTCGTCCGACTCGGTCACTACGCGGAACAGCTCGTTGTACTCTATGAGGTGGTCGTTGCCGTTGATGCGCATGGCACTGCTGGGCACGTCGTGGATGCGGCAGTGGCGTATGGTGGTGCCGGTGCCGTCGGCCCAGATGCCGGGGGTGTAGGTGTGGTCGATGTGGGAGAGATCGTAGATGTGGCAGTTATCGATGACCACATCGCC
>WFRO01000293.1 GCA_015486475.1 Bacteroidales bacterium | reverse complement strand
TCCTTCACGTAATAGATCCTGAAATTGTTTTCCAGGGGGTTGTAGCGGGCGATATAGTAATTGCTCTTATCCCGGGCCCTCCAGATCACCCCGCCACCCTGGTCTTCCTCGCCCTGGTTGGCTTTGATCATGACACTTATCTCACCGTTGAGGAAAGAATAGCCGGGAGTCCAGCAGAGGTTGAACGTGCTACCGGAGATGTGATTGGTTCGGGTGAGGGCGAGCACTTTATCCCCCGAGGGCGCCGTTTTATCTTCGATGACCTGCCAGGTGGCAAGAGGCCCCCGTTGGTTGGTGGCTTCTGTCTTCCAGCCGTCGGGGATCTTGCCTGTGGCCACCGGTTCGAAGTCCAGAAAGAGCTTTTCGGGACTCTGGGCTGATACTACGGGAGACAGATCTCCCGGGGGAAAAGCAAAAAGCACTATAAGGAACAAACCCGGGATCGATCTTTTTGTTTTCATGGTCTTTGGTTTTTATGATAATATATCCGGAAAAAAGATGATGAATGTATTGCCTTTTTCTGTGCCGGGTTCCACGGTGAGGGTCCCTCCCTGTATCTCCACCGCCCATTTGGCGATGGCAAGCCCCAGCCCGCTTCCTCCCAGCTCTTTGGAGCGGCTTTTGTCCAGCCGGTAAAAACGTTCGAAGATCTTCTCTTTGCGGTCGGCGGGAATGGGCGTTCCCATGTCGGTGACCTCTACCTGGACGTTGTGTCCCGGAACTTTCAGACGTACAGTGATCACAGACTCTCCGGGGGCATATTTGATCGCGTTGTCGAGGAGATTGAGCAGGGCCTGTCTGAACAGTGTTTTGTCTGCCTGTATATGGACCGGTTCTTTATCCTCAAAGAGGATCTGTTGTTTTTTTTCTTCAGCCAGCGGGAGGATGAAGTCGATGGTCTGGGCGATGAGGCGGGTGAGATCAACAGGCTCGCGGGTGAGCTTGTATGCATCGGAGTCGGCTCTGGAGAGAAAGAGCAGGCTGTTGACCAGATGGGTCAGCCGGTTGTTCTCTTCCAGTATGCTGCCAATGATCTCCCTGTAGTTTTCCTTGCTCTGCGGGTCCTGCAATGCCACTTCACCGGTGCTCCGTATGGCGGTCAGGGGGGTACGCAGCTCATGGGCGGCATCGTAGGTGAACTGTTTCAGCCGGTTGAAAGAGTCTTCTATGCGGTCCAGCAGATTATTGAAGGTTAAGGCCAGCTGTCCCAACTCGTCGGCAGGGTTGTCCACGGGCAGGCGCTCATGAAGGTTATGACTGCTGATCCTGTGGGCTTTGTCCGTCATCTTGCCTACCGGCGACAGGAGACGCCCTGCCAGCCAGTAGCCTCCCAGGGTGGCCACGATCAGGGCCAGCGGCAGGCCGATCAGCAACAGCAGGAGGAATTTCCAGAGCTCAGAGTACATAGGCTCTTCGGGCCGGAAAAGCCGGAAAATGAATTCATGCCCCTCGATGTTGGCATTGCCGGTGAGCGAGCGCAACCGTACCTGGTTCTTTGTACGAAGAGACGAAAAGGTCAGGGCTGTAACCGGCTCTTTCAGGGGCGACCATTCCGGCAGATCACGGCCCGAGAAAGGCCGGCTGTTGTACAGTAATTTCCCGCCGGGAGACCAGATCTCCACCCAGCGTTCCTCCATAAACGAGATATCGTCTTCATCAATGTGTACCGTATCTCCGCGACCCGTTTCCACCATCTCTTCGATCACCTCATAATCTTTTTCCAGCAGTTTGTCCAGATCCCTTCGCAGGTTCATGAAGGTCAGGAGCAGTGTGATGCCGGCATAAAGGGCCAGGATGATGAGCAGGGTGACCGAGTACCACCACGTGAGTCTGAACCGTATGTTGGTTTTATTCAGATCCATGGTTGTCTTTTCTTTTGTCCGAAAGGATGAACCCCACCCCTCTGACCGTGTGCAGGAGCTTGGGCTCAAAAGGCTCATCGATCTTATGCCGCAGCCGTGTTATATGCACATCGATGAGATTGTCCATGGGGGTGACCCGGTTGACCACTTCCCATACCTGCCGGGCCAGCATCT
Source organism: Bacteroidales bacterium (assembly GCA_015486475.1). Lineage (GTDB taxonomy): Bacteria > Bacteroidota > Bacteroidia > Bacteroidales > VadinHA17 > DRPN01. The sequence goes on along the minus strand of WFRO01000293.1, from coordinate 1,233 downwards.
CCCGCGAGACGATCTGCTCCTTGTTCTCGAGAAGATATTTCAGCAGGTCAAATTCCTTGTTGGTAAGGGATATACTGGTGTTGCCCCGTTTTACCGTATGATGGATCAGGTCCATCTCCAGATCGGCCAGGGTCCGTTTTGCTTCCGGTTTCTGACCGCCCCGCCGCAGCAATACCCGTATACGGGCCAGCAGCTCGGGAAAAGCAAAGGGTTTGCCCAGGTAATCGTCGGCCCCCATGTCCAGACCGGTCACCTTGTCATCGGTGCTGTCGCGGGCCGAAAGGATCAGCACCGGGATCTTCATGCCTTTTTCCCGCATGGTACGCAGGATGTCGTATCCACTGTGACCGGGGAGCATCAGGTCAAGGAGGAGAAGATCATACGTTTCGGTGTTCAGCAGGAAGAATCCCTCCTCGCCGTTGGAAGCGGTGTCCACCTCATAACCGTGGCGCTGCAGGCCTTCCTGCAGGGCCTGCGCCACCTTTTTTTCATCCTCTATGACCAGTATGCGATACATGTACGATCTTTGAATGGTAAAATAAATAATTTATTGAGATCTGACGGCTTAAAGTTTTCTTAAAAGTTGTTAAGATATTTTTTGAATGAGATCTTTGCCAGGAAAACAACACAGCCTGCTCCCCTGACCACGTAATAAGTTTGGAGTGTGGAGTTTGGAGTGTGGAGTTAATAGTTATAGGATCAGGCTATTCGCTTCATCTCATCATCGCTTCATCGCTTCATCATTCCTTTTAGGGGCGGGCAGGTTATGTAATGCGTTGTTTTTGACTTAACACTAGCTTTAAAAATAATTTTATCCATCTGTACGTCCCTTGTTACACCGAGATTTATAAAAAAGATTATTTTTACCACTTCTTTTTACATCGTGTATATGAAAACAGGTGTCACAGGTGCTGCCGGCCATATCGGATATACGCTGGTGCGCAGGCTGCTTGCCGAAGGCCATGAGGTACGGGTTTTCCTGCGGGAGGAACAGGCCTTGCCGGAGGAGGTAACGCAGGATATTTTCCGGGGAGATCTCCTGGATGCGACGGCTGTCAGTAAATTCGTGAAGGGGCTGGATGCGGTTATCCATGCGGGGGCGAAGGTTTTTGTCAACGGGAAGAAAAAATGGCAATATTTCAGGGAGAACATTACGACGGCAGAGAACGTGCTGCAGGCAGTAAAAGAGGAAGGATGCCGGTATGTTTATTTCAGTTCCGTACATGCCTATGA
>WFRO01000292.1 GCA_015486475.1 Bacteroidales bacterium | reverse complement strand
GAAGGCTGTGCCACCATGGGCGGCGGAGGGGCAGAGGTGATCACATCACTGCCCGTCACGGGCCGCAGCATGATCGTGCCTTTGATGGCCGATGGCCACCACTGACCGTTGAACAGGAAGCGTACTTTGTCACTGTTATTGAGGTTGAGGTCGAAACCGATGTTCAGGAAGACCTCGGAGTTTTGCCGCCAGCCTACATGAAAATCCCCTTCCGGCACAATGACGAGCGAGTCGAACCGGTATTCGACAAAACGGTTGAGGCTGTCGGTAAAGGCGGGCATTACGCTGTATTGCATGTAGAGCAGCTCGCCGGGGTTGCCCAGGTCATCGCTCCACACACCGATGTTAAAAGAGGTATTGTTGGCCTGCTTGTAAGCCTCATTGAAATAGAGACGTACCCCGCGCAGGGTATCCTGACGGAAGGAATGAAAACGTATGGCTACGGCCGTGTTGGAGGTGCCGGTGCCGCTCACGCCGTAACCGGCCTCGGCGCTGCCGTCATCATAGGCAAAATAGTTTTTGAAGGTCTGGTAATAGTCCACCGTATCGTTGATCTTGGGGTCGAAATCGTCGGAGATGAGGTAGCCGCGAACGCGGAAGGTGACCGAGTCTGGGGCCGGCGACTGGTAGGTGTAGATCAGGGTGGAGTTGTAGGTGGTGGTGGTGTGCGGGGGCATGTTGGTCGCTCCGCCGGTGTACTGGTGGGCCACCTGGCCGGTGTACAGGTCCTCGATGACGAACTGGCGGGTGACATTACGCACCACGGTGTCGTTGTTGCGGTAGGTGAGGGGCAGGTAGTCGCCCATTTCGGAGAGGAACGACTCCCGGAACTGGTTCCAGGGCATGGCCTGGTAAGTGTTGAGCAGGGAATGAAGCGGACTGGCGATGGCCACGTCATGCATCACCGTATCATCCGCAAAACGGTTGCGGTCCAGAAGCACATAGTCGATATTCCACTGGTCGCAGTTGCCCACGGCCCCCGGGTCGCTCTGCGGAGGGGAGATGCTGGCATAGTTGCGGAAACGGAAGCGGAACCCTTTGTGGAGGAAAGCCGTGTCGCTGACCGGCAGGATGACCGGCCGGAAAGGCTTGACCGTGTCGGGGGTGAGGGTGTCGCCGCCGGTGTTCCAGACAGTGATCCATTTTTTTTGCAGGGGAGCCCACAGGTCGACGCAAAGGGAGTCATCCCGTTCCGGCGGATCGGCAATACCCTTGGCCTGGTAGAAGAAGCTCAGGTAGATATTGGCCGCAGGCGGATAGTCCAGGTCGAGAGGGCGGGAGGTGAGATGGTCGGCGATGAAAGGGAAATGGATAGCATCCGGGTAGAGCTGACCTTTTTTGTCAATGGCATCCAGCGTGGCAACCCCCAGGGTCAGGGGGTCGACGCCATAGGTGCCGTTGACATATACATTGCTGTCGCTCCACAACCGCTGATCGGGATAGCCGGAGAGCGAGGAGAAATCATCCATGAAAGGCAGCGAGAGCGTGTCGGCGGCCAGATGGCTCTTGGCCGTCGAGCGGTGTTCCCACAACTGCCGGACCTCCGCATTGACCTGCAGGGGCACCACCTTTTCCTGGGCCAGGGCAAAAAGGGGCAGAAGGGAAAGGAGTATGGTCAGGAGTCTATTTTTCATCCGGTTTGGGAGTTTCCGGGATCGTATCGACCGGTTCTTCAAGCAGCGTGGAATCTACGGGCAGGAGGGCGGAGTCGAGGGAGAGCCACAGGTAGACCGGGCTGCCAATGGGCACCCGCTTGTCCTCCTCATAAACGGGATTCTGTTTCCATACGAATGCCTGTGCCGAGTCATCGGCGTTGTGGACCGTGGTATCGTAAACGGCAGCTCCCATGTTCAGGGCAGTGCTGATGATGGTCTCCCCGGCTTTTTTCAGGTTCATCCCTGTGAAGTCGGGCAGGATGGTCTTCTGGTTGCTGAGGCCTTTGCCCAGCACCAGGTCGATCTCCGTTCCTTTGACAAGGGAATCGCCGGCGTGCAGTTCTGTGGTGTCGATCATCTCTTTCAGCACGTTGTTGATCCCCAGGTCGGGGACATAGGTGAGCCGGCCCACATGAAAACCG
>WFRO01000291.1 GCA_015486475.1 Bacteroidales bacterium | reverse complement strand
TAACACCATTTCCTCCGCGGTACTGTCCCCGGCCTCCCGATCCTGTTCGTATCTCAAAGCGCTCCAGTCGTACCGGATAATGATATTCCATCACCTCCGGGTCTGTGATGCGTGTATTGGTCATGTGGTGATGCACGGCAGAGGCTCCGTCAAATCCGGGACCGGCCCCGCATCCGCCACAGATCGTTTCATAATAGCTGAAAGTATCATCCCCGAAAAGGACATTGTTCATCGTCCCCTGGCTGCAGGCCAGGATGCCGAAAGGCTTCAGGAGGGTGTCGGTGAGACGCTGGCTCACCTCCACATTGCCCCCCACGATGGCGGGGCACTGCGCCGGATCATCGGGGAAAACGGGGTTGAGGAGGCACTCCGGCAGGATGATCTCCACCGGCTCGAAGAGCCCGTCGTTGAGGGGCATGGCCTCGTTCACCAGCAGGCGCAGCACGTAGATGACCACGCCGTTGACGATGGCGCCGGTGGCGTTGAGATTGCCCGCGTGGACCGGGTCCGTTCCCGTAAAATCAATGCTGCAGGTATCCCCGGAAACAGTAAAATTCACATGCAATTTCGTTCCGTCATCCAGATATTCCGTCGCCTCATATTTTCCGTCCGGTATTTTTCTGAGGGTTTCCCGCATACGCCCGGCAGCATGCTTTTTTATCCTCTCCATGTATCCTTCCACTTTATCAAAACCGTAGGAGCGGATCATGTTTTTAAGTGCTTCTGCTCCATTTCTGTTGGCTGCCAGTGCGGCATTTATATCGGCCAGATTCACGGGCAGGGCGCGTGTCGGATAAGGCGCCTTCAGAAGCAGGTCCTTCAGTTGATCCCACCTCACCTCTCCGTGCCTCACCAGCCAGGCAGGTGACAGTACCACTCCTTCCTCGGCCAGGCTGGAAGCATCGGCCGGCATAGACCCGGGGCGTATGCCCCCTATCTCGGCATGGTGGGCCCGGTTGGCAACATACCCTGCCAGCTTTCCTTCTTCGGTGAATACAGGCGTGATCAGGGTTACATCCGGCAGATGAGAGCCGCCGTAAGCCGGATGATTGGTAATGACCGTGTCTCCCGGTTCCATCTCTATCACCTCCCTGACCTTACGGACACACATACCCAGGCTTCCCAGATGCACAGGTATATGCGGGGCGTTGACCACCAGATTGCCTTCTTTATCCAGCAGGGCACAGGAAAAATCCAGTCTTTCCTTAATATTCACCGACATGGCAGTACGTTGCAACATAGAACCCATATTGCGTGCAATGAACGTAAACCGGTTGGTGAACAGTTCCAGTTCGGCAACTTCCGTATGATCTTTTGCTTTCACCTGCTTCCCGGCCGGATGGCTTTCATCCTTCAGATACAGGTTCCTGTGCCTGTCCATTTGTACCAACCAGTCTGTTTCCACCACGGTTGTGCTATAGGCATCCAGCACGAGGGCAAACCCTCTGATCTCCGCACCCGGGAGCAGATCCTTTCTCAGATAGACAGGTATCTTTTGCTGCACACCTGCTACCAGGGCATCCACAAAATGATGGGGCGAAGGGACATATCTTTTGAACGCAACATTTTCCTCTCCCGAGGTCCTGACCGGTTTTGTGGACACGATCACGCGCAGCGACTCTACCTCCACCACAGCCTGCCCGTTCCAGTGGCCGAAGATCCGCATATATTCCTTCCGGAAGGCCTGCCTGATCTCCTTTTCCGGCACCCAGGGAATTTCAATGGCAGATTCCTGGTTCTGGAAGCGCATAAACAACAGCCGTTCCCGTACGATCATTTCCCGTGCGCTGATCCCTTCCTTTCCAAGCATAGCCGCAGCTTCTTTTTCTGCTTCGCGCATCCAGACAGGGAGCCGGGAGATACAGACCTCCAGGGGCTGCAGGATCTGTCTTTCCGCAAACCGTTCCATGGTTGCCTGGCCCATGCCGTAAGCACTGAGCAATCCGGCATCTTCCGGCACCAGGATCTCTTTCATCCCCAGATGCCGGGCTACACCCGCTGCATGAAGTCCGCCGGCGCCGCCAAAAGCCACCATCACATATTCGGACGGGTCGTAGCCTTTTGCCACGGAGATCTTACGGATCGCACCCGCCATGATCTCATTGGCAATATCCAGAAAACCGGTCAGCAGGGTATCCTTATCAGGCTTATGTCCGCTTTTTTTGCTGATCTCTTCCTGCAACTCCTCCAGTTTCTGTTCCGCCGCCCCGGGGAAGACAGGTATCCCGAACTCCCGTATATCCAGCCGCCCGAGCAGCAGATTCACATCCGTCAGGGTAAGGGGACCCCCGGCGCCATAACAGGCAGGTCCCGGAAAAGCGCCCGCACTCTCCGGACCTACACGCAAACGGTGCCCGTCAAAAGAACAGACGGAGCCTCCTCCGGCAGCCACCGTTTCGATGGTCAGGGCCGGCGCCAGGACATGCACGCCGCCGATCTCAAGCTCATACCGGTAATCATACCGGCCATGCACACGGGAAACATCCGTACTTGTCCCCCCCATATCAAAAGGGATCAACCGTTCGAAGCCGGCCTGTCTTCCCTTCTCCGAGGCTCCCACCACTCCACCGGCAGGACCGCTCAGCAGGCTGTCTTTCGGCTGAAAGGTGGCGGCACCCACCAGCCCTCCCGAGCTGGTCATCACATGCAATGCAGAGTTCTCTGTGAGGGTATTTCCGATATTCTCCAGATAAGACTGAATAGCTCCCGAGAGATAAGTGTTTACGACCGTCGTCTCAGCCCTCGGCAGAAAGCGCATCATGCCCGACAGGGACACCGAAGTACTTACATATTCAAAACCGGCCTCCTTTGCAAGTTGCTCAAATAACCGTTCATGATCCGGATTCCGGTAAGCATTCATGAAAGCAACGGCTACCCCCTGAAAGCCGTCGTCCCTCAATTTCTTCAACGTATGCCGGTATTTATCCGGATCCGGCTTTTTCAGTACCCGGCCCGCGGCATCCACTCTTTCATCTATTTCCAGTACCTTTTTATATAATACAGGCTCCTTCTGCACATTCCGGGCGAAGATATCCGGGCGTTGTTGGGTGCCGATCTCCAGCAGATCCCTGAAGCCTTTTGTGATAAGCAAAACGACGGGTATTCCTTTTTTCTCAAGAAGAGCATTGGTCCCGCGCGTCGATCCCAGGCGCACCTCCATAGGTGGCAACATCTCATTCAGTCCGGTGGAGGTAATAAGCCGTGCTCCCAGCACAGGCGCCTCCTCCCCTGCCGTAAGCTCTATCATATCGCCCTGCGCCAGTTTCACCTCCTCACCCGCAGGCTCTACAACCAGCAGCCTTTCGGCGGGCAGGAAAGTCTTCACACGGGCTTCCACCCCGGGCCGGCCCGGCACGGTGACGGTATACCCCTGCAGGATATCCTTCTCCAGACCCCAGTCGCCGGCCAGGCGGTAACGGTGATCCCCGGCCACCTCCTCCACCACGCTGCGTATGGCACCGTGACTGAGTACCTTGCGACGTACCTGCCGGCCATCGGGGTAAAGGGCGATGCAGTCAGTGAAAGTGCCGCCGGTATCGGCGAGGAAACGGATGAGAGGTGTGGTCATGAGGATGCAGTATTTTTCAGATAAAGGGTATAGATCAGCTGGAGGAAGAACAGGGCTATGCCTAAAAACCCGAACAACAGGGTAATGACCACGATCAGGGGACTACGGATGTCGTTTGCTTTCAGGTCTTTCCACACCAGAATGGCAAAGACGATATTGAAAAGGCTCTGCACGATCAGGGGCATCCAGGAGATGTACTCATAGAACTTGCCTGCATTATCTGCCGACCACATGACTATATGCAGATGCAAATAATACATCCAGGCCAGATTGAACAGGTAAAACAGCGAGAGCAACAGAGCGTATTTAATGATCGCTTTTTGAACATCAAATCTTTTCATGATCATCTGCTAAATTTTCAAAGATCAATACTGAAAAAAAGAACAATCCGGCTGTTAGGGAGATCATTGTAAGAAGAGGTATGATAACCCGGTTTTTCCCGGTGTTTTGCAGATCTGCAGCCATGACCGCAGCAGGGACCAGGTTAAAGAAATTTTTCTGATAGAGGCCAAAGAAGCTGGTCATGGTATGGGTGGATCCTTCCCCTCCCACCGTGGTCATGAACCATCCGGGGAAGGCTTCCTGCAGCAGCATCCGCAGGATGATCACCCCGACCACGATCAGGAAATACTTCAGGATATACCGCTCAAATCGTTCGGGTCCTATATTCAACATCCGGTTATTCAACCTGGTTACAATTATATCTTCTGAAGACACCGGTCAATATACAGGGCTATCCGGAGATCTTCTGTTTTAACAATTCTACGAACCGTTCGCTTTCTCCGGGGCCTTTTAAATATCTTTTCGGAATGATAAAGGCAGCGATCCTGTCCGTAAACAGATAGACATAATCGTTGGTCTCTGCCACTTTCTTGATGCCATTCCATCTGAACAACGTTTCGCTTGATGTGGTCACCTCTTTAATTCCTTCATCCAGGATCACATAAGTTCTTTCCCGCAGAATACTGCCGTCCTGGTCTGGCATTTTCCTGATCCTGTAAAAGCTTATCATGTACATGATGAGTATCAAAACACCCCAGGCCAGATAAAATATAATCAGTTCGATCATTACGATCAACGGATCAAAAGGCTTGTTATAATTCAAGACGATCAGCCATAAGAGATTGAAAACGGTAACGATCGCCAAACCGCTTTTCAGTTTGCTCCTGAGCAGGACATATTTGTTAAACGCCAAAAAATCCTCCCTTGTGATATTGACTTTTATCTCCATAAACTTTGTATATCAGTTCTGTATTACTGTTTCTCCGCTTCCCTGGTCTGATAACAGAAAGACAGGACTTCTTCCTACCAAATGTACGCAATGGATCATAGCTTTCCAAACGGGGGCGGCGGTTGGTAGTTGGTAGTTTGTGGTTGGTAGTTGGTAGTTCTTCCCGGGAGACAGAGGAGAAAGTATGAATGCCCTGCACTTGCTCTGACCAGGATCCGTTTTTATTGTTTTATCAGTTTACCCCTTTGATCTTTTCCGTCAAAATAAATATGATAGATATACACACCCCTGTGCAGGTTGCTGATGTTTAT
>WFRO01000290.1 GCA_015486475.1 Bacteroidales bacterium | reverse complement strand
ATCCCCCTTTCTGCCGGGAGCTTCCCCGCTGATGATACCTGTTTTGGCATCGATCATGAGACTTTTCGGAAGACCTTTGGCTTCATAACGAAGCGGCCGTTTCCCCGTAGCAGGCACGCGGTACAGGAGATCATGGCCGGGCCGGGCTCCATATACGCGGGGACCGTTGACACGGGGGCGGTCCGGCGCCGGAGGCGTGAGGATATAAGGCACACCTGTCTGGGCCTTAATAAGGTTCTTCGAATGTTCAGGTTCAAAAGAACAGACCAGCAGGCAGTTGGCAAGATCGAGATTGGTATAGGCAATGGTATGTCTCATCTCTTTCCCCGCCGGAACAGTGGCAGAGGTGGTCTCCGTATAGATCACTCTGTCGTTATCCTGGTTGATGACCTCTATGTTCAGGATCCCTGAAAAATCATGATCTTCCGAACTGTTGCGCAAAAAGATCACTTTTTTGTACTGAATACGGTTGACGATCCGGAAAGGCTCTCTGGTGAGGTCAAAGGTCAGATAATCCGCCACATCCCGCATGGCCACATAGGGTTCGGGACCGTACATCCCTCCCAGGCCTCCCCGGTCGAACACCCGCACCGCGATCACATTGTCCCGGTCCCAGTGAATACGGGGATCGTTCACCGGCAATACATATTTTCTGGGGACATTCCAGGTCTCCCCTTTGGGGATCTCTTTCCCGAACTTTGTATCCGCAGGCACCGTTTTACCATTCCGGCCGAGGGGCACACCGTTGAGCCAGGTCTGGTCACGGTCATCTATCTTCCCCAGGAAGATGATGAGGGAATCCTTGAAATAGGAGGATCTGCGGATCGATGAAGGGATCTTAACATGCACCCTGTACCAGGCATACCCGTCCAGGTCGGCATACCCCTGGGCATCCCACACCTGCAGGGGAGAGATATCTTTCCAGCTGCTGTCATTCAGATCCGTTGCGGCATATCCCGGATCATCTGCGGGCATGAACTTCCAACCTGTATCCAGCGGGATCCTGCCGGGTTCGGAATGTGAGCAGGAGAGCAGCAACGTTGCCATGATCACCAGTAGCGAATGATTCAGGATCTTCCTCATAGTTCTTTATTATCTTTTATTTATCAATATTTTATACCAACACTTTCAGTCGTCGTCGTCATCATGTCCGGCCAGCGCTTCCGGGTAAGGCCGGTCTCTCATGCAGGCATGCCAGATGATACGGTTCATGAGATCATCCTCTCCGGCATCTATCCCCAGGGCTGCCAGACGACCGGATTCCTTTGCAAAATAAAGATCCCTGCCTGTCAGAGCCGTTGCCGGCGGGTTCATCTCATCCAGGGGGATCTGTGCATCCACATGGGTATAAGGGGTGAGATCAGGCTTTGACGAGAAAGCATCGAACATGGGCGTGGCCGTGGCATCGGCCATGTTCATGGGCGGGAGGCCCAGGATCTGCTCGATGGTCCGTATCATGGAGGTCTGGTTGTAAGAGGTGGTGACGGTCCTGTGCATTCTTGAATAAGGGCTGAGGATCATCGCCACGGTGCGGTAGGCAGAGACATGGTCCCAGCCGGCCTGCGAGTCATCCTCAGTGACAAAAACTACCGTATTCTTCCAGAATCTGCTATGGCTAAGAGCCTCGATGATGCGGCCCAGAGCCAGGTCATTGTCGGCCACCATGGCACGGGGCGTGGGATGACCCGGGGAGGTGCCGGCAGTATGATCATTGGGCAGCGCCATGATGACCAGGTCGGGGAACCGGTCCCCCTCCATTTTCTCATAGCGTTGCAGGTCGCTGATAAAAGCATCGGCACGCATCTGGTCCGAAAAATTATGGCTGTCATAAGCAGGATAGGTGGGCGAGAGAATGCCCCGCACCCGGTCGAGGGTCGTCACGTTGCGGAAAGGCACCGGTTTTCCGGCCAGATAGTCCCGGTAGATGTCTTCCCATGATCGATTGCCGTAGTCCACCGGCACGGAAGCCTCGCCGTAGATCACCACCTTTTTGCCATGGTCGAGGGCATCGTCCCAGAGAAAGCCGGTCTTGGGATAGGCCATGGCATCATAGAGCACATGGGTATAACTGCGGAACCAGGCCCGCACATTTTTCTCGATATAGTCGGTCACGATGGAAGCATCGGTCCAGAGATGTCCCTCGGCCGAGCATTTTCCCGAAGCCTCATACCGGTCCAGTAAAACAAAATCCTTCACCAGCTTGTGGGTATTGGGCGTGATCTCCCGCCCAAAGGCACAGAGAGAGGAATCGCCGTCCCCGGATCTCACATCTCCCAGCACCTGGTCGTAGGTCCGGTTTTCCTTGATGATATAGATCACATGCTTAAAGACCGAAGGTTCTCCGGTACGTTCCGGCACCGGTACCGGTTCCCGGTTTTCCCGCGGCAACAGGGAAGCCAGGGCCAGGCGGTTCAGATGGTTCGTTTCCTTTACCGTGGAAGTCCAGGAGGCCAGCTGTGCGGCATCCGGGACAGGGATCACCGAGACCATGGCCATCATCCTGTGGGCATTGTAAGCACCGTCAGGCGACGGGGTTCTTCCTTCGGCATACTGTTTTTCAAAACGGGTACGTGCGCCCAGGGCCTCTATGTTGGCCACATAGATCTTGTTGCTTTCTTCCGCCAGGGCGATGCCGCCCGGCCAGGCGCCGGTGGGTATCCAGCCCAGAATACGGCTGCTATCCTCTGTGCCTGCAGCGCAAGCTTTTTTACCCGGACGGATCACGGCCAGCGCATTGTCCATGCCGTTGGCCACATACAATGTACTTCCGTCGGAGGTAATTGCCAGCGCATCCGGCGTATCACCGAAAAAGGGATCTTTTTCATTCCTCAACCGCACCGGGATCTTCTCCGTAACTTCGTCGGTACGGGTACTTATCACAGAGACATAGTCATCATTGCCGTTGGCGACATATACGAACTGTCCGTCGGGGGAGACAATAATATCATTGGGGTGCAGGCCGGTAACGATCTCTTTCAGTATTTTACCGGTAGCCGTATCTACCACGCTGACCGTTCCCGAGCTGACAGCATCGGTGACCGGGTCGGTGTAGGCTTTCCCCCAGGGGATCCCGGCAGCAGGCCGGGTAGTATCCGTCACTATACGCCCCGACCAATTGGTCACATACAGTTTGCCGGCGGCCGGCACCACACCATAGGGAGCCAGCCCCACAGGCACCTGCCAGACCACCTCGTCGCTTTTCAGGTCTACCTTTGCCAGCCGGTCATTGCCGTTCAGCACCACATAGAGCACCGGATGATCCTGTGTCCCCGCCAGCACCATCTCATTGGGCAGGGAAGCCCGCGCTTCCCCCTGCGGAGCAAAACGGTAGAGCTGCTCTGTGAGAAGTTTCTGTCCGTCCCAGCGGGCACGGATCACAATATTGCGGGCACCCCAGAGAAGCGTAGAGCGGCCCTGAATGTTCTTCCACAGGATCCCCGAATAGGTATTGGCCGTATGCAGCGGGTCATCCCTGACGGAGAAAGTATAAAGAACAGAATCATTAGCTGCATCCAGGATCACCACATGAAACCTGCCTTCCACAGCTACGTACCTGCCATCCGGCGACAAGACCACATCCAGGGCATGGTTCTCCAGCGCAGAATCGCCGAAAAAGATCATCCTGCCGGCAGGCCTGACCACACGGTTGTATGGCATCACAAAACCTTTCTCCTGCTTAGGTCCGTTGTGACAGGCGCTGGTGAGAGATATGAAAAGAACCATGGTAGTGGCAGGGATCAGACCTGACAATACCTTACGAAGCACAGATGATCGTCTCATTTTATTTCGTGATCTTTCATTTAAATTTCACACTTCAAAAAAACAAAATATTTTGTTCCGGTGCACTTACCCGTGAATAATTCTTATCTTTCGTATCAAATTCATACGATAAACCGGATCATGAAAAAAAGGGTACGGGACCTGATCTACCTGATCAGGACTTCCGATACGGCTTTTTTATTGTTCTTCGCTGTTTTGACAGGGATCGGGGCAGGATACGGAGCTGTTGTGTTCCGGTGGCTGATCCACCAGTTCACCTTCTTTTTCTTCACGGACGGAAAAATATTGCTGGAGTCCCTGGGTCGTTTTTATGTGGTGTTTATCCCTGCTGCGGGCGGGCTGGTCGTAGGTCTGATGGTTGTCTATCTGGCGCCGGAGACCAAAGGTCACGGTGTGCCGGAGGTGATGTATGCCGTCGACCGGGAAGGCGGGCGCATACGTATCCGTGTGGCAGTGATCAAAGCCCTGGCCTCCTCGGTGTGTATCGGCTCGGGCGGATCGGTAGGACGGGAAGGACCCATCGTACAGATAGGCAGCTCGCTGGGTTCCTCCCTGGGCCAGCTCTTCCATCTCTCCCGCGAAAAGATCAGGATCCTGGTGGCCTGTGGCGCCGGCGGCGGTATCGCTGCCACCTTCAATGCCCCCATGGCCGGCATTTTCTTTGCCCTGGAAATCATCCTGCGCAGCTATGCGCCCCGCCATATCTCCGCTGTCGTGCTGTCATCCGTACTGGCTACGGTGGTTTCACGATATTATCTGGGGGACAACCCTTCTTTTATGGTTCCTCATTATCAGATGAACAGCCCCTGGGAGATCCTTTTTTACCTGGTCTTCGGTCTGCTGGCTGCTGCCACAGCTTATCTTTTCATCGTCACCCTTTATAAAACTGAAGACATCTTTGATAAGATCCCCATACCGGAATTCCTGAAACCGGTCCTCGGCGGACTGATCATTGGCTTCATCGGCCTGTATTACCCCCAGATCTTCGGTGTAGGATACAGGACCATCGAGCTGGCCCTCTATGGCAAGTTGGCTGCCGGCATAGCCCTGATCCTTGTTTTTGCCAAGCTGCTGGCCACTTCTGTCACGCTCGGCTCCGGAGGGTCGGGCGGCATCTTCGCACCCAGCCTTTTCCTGGGCGCTATGCTGGGCGTATCTTTCAGCAAACTGACGATGATCCTCTTCCCGGAAATAGCCATAAGCCCCGGCGCCAGCGCCATGATAGGCATGGCAGCCGTCTTTGCCGGCGCCGCACAGGCCCCTATCTCGTCCATACTGATCCTCTTCGAGATGACCGGCGACTACAAGATCATCCTTCCCCTGATGACTGCCGTGGTGATCTCCACACTGGTGCTCAGGAAATGGTCACGCGAATCCATCTACACCATGAAACTGGCCCGTCGCGGCATTGACGTATCCCAGAGCAGTCAGCCCGATGTGTTGGATATCATCACCGTCTCCGAAGCCATGTCACAGGATGTGATCACCCTGAATGAACATCAGACGGTGAAAGAAGCGGGTCTGACGATCAAGAATACACGGCACCGTGGTTTTCCCGTGCTGGATGATCAGGGCCGGCTGATCGGGATCGTCACCCACAAGGACATCAACAAAGCCCTGGCACAACAAAAAGAGAACCATGCTGTGCGTGAGATCATGACTACCGACCTGGTGGTCTCCTACCCCGACGAATGTCTGCGAAAAGCCCTGGAGAAGCTGGGCTCAAAGAATATCGGCCGCGCACCGGTCGTCGATCCGGACAACCCGCAGAAGATCATCGGCCTGGTCACCCGCAAGAACATCCTGAAAGCGGTGCATAATTTTCTGAAGAAAAGGATGTGAAGAAGCTCGAAGCTTGATGCTCGAAGCTTGAAGAGAGGAATATCTTGTAAAATTTTGTCGCTAAAGCGGCTGAAATCAGGTTCCGGCGCAACCGAAATTAGCTCCCTTCGGTCGCGAAATTAACCCCGACTACGTCGGGATGAAATTAAGTAGTCATTCATAGTACACTTCTGCCTTCTTTACCCTTCATTGATTCTACTTCTTTGCGTACATTGCGCACTTCTCTGCGTCCTTCGTGAAACCATTCAGCAATCAGAAATCAAAAATCAGAATTCAAAATTATTTCCCTTTTCGCTTCATCGCATCATCTCTTCATCTCTTCATCTCTTCATCCTTCGCCCGCCGTAGTCCCGATAAATCGGGACGAAGGCGGGGCTCATCGCTCATTGCTCATCGCCGTTTCCCGATCAGCTCCCGGAGCTTTTGCAGGGTGTGTTTGTTATCTTCACTGTAGATCGAGGCACGGATATGTTCTTTTTCCTGGGGGGTCAGCTGCCAGCTCAGCGAGATTTTTTTATTGCGTTCGTTCAGATCGAGCCGAAGCACCTCCAGCCCTACGGGGAACAGGGGCTGCATATCGCTGATCATCTCCTGGCCGTTCAGCATCTGAATATTGAAAAAGTCGCTGTAAAGGTTTCTGAAAGGATCAAAGAATTTTCCGGCAGCGCTGCGGAAATTCTTGTCAATGCCCATACTGATGATGACCACGCCACCCGTATTTTTATTGATCCAGTCCCTGAAGACATACAGGAACCGTACGGCAGCCAGATAACCGAAGTTATCCCGGAAGCCGGCATCCATCACTGTCACCTGCGGTTCTCCGGGCAGTTTCACCAGGGGACTGATGACAGGATAAGTGGCGTTCATTCTGAGGGCCGAGGTAAAAAGTGTCTGTTCACTCCCGTAAGGATGGTAGGCCCTGAGATACTCCACCATGGAAGGGAAGCGGGCCACATTGATCTCTCCGCACATATAAGCGGTGTGCAGGGGTGAGATGAGCATCTGCCGGCCGTCATTGAGGGAGGTAGGTGTGAGGAACATCATGGGTATGCGGGCCTCTTTCTCGGGCTCACGATAGGCGATGAGCGGTTTATCCAGGATAAATCCTGTGTTCTTGTTGAGTTTATGCTCCAGGGCCCAGCCCCTGTCCCGGCGGTATATCTCTCCGTTGTATTCCACATGTTGCAGTCCCAGGGACCAGTCTTTCAGGGCCAGGAAGAGCACGATCGGGTTGAGCATATCCTGCGAGAGATCCTGAAAGCGTTGTGTCACCGAATCGGCGCCGGTATATCCTTCTCCTTTCCTGAGCCACAGCTCCCGCAGATAAGCGGCGCCCACCATGCCCCCGGAGGCGCCGGTCATCAGCCGCACATGCGGCATGAGACGGTGTCCCAGGAGGCTGTCGGCATAAGCGATCGCATAATAGCTCCAGAGGGCTGCTTTCAGACCGCCACCACAACTGTTCACGACCACCAGCGGCGGCTTCTCCTCCCCCCTCCGCTGCATATTATTTTTCCAGCGCTCCAGCACTGCCAGCGTCTCCCGCCGGTCCTGTTCTGCCTGTCCCGGCAGTGGATCCAGTCTGATCTCTTTCGCCTGCGGCAGATCGCCGTATTTCAATCCGTACACCCATCCTTCCCGCTGCACCACAATGCCGCTGCTCATCATGAAATAGATAAGGATCAGAAAAGCCAGGAAGAACCAGAAGGCATAATCCTTGAACATTATATAAAAAAGGTCATACAGGAAGAGGGACATGGAAAAGATCAGCATGATGCTGGCCGCAGCAGGAATGGCGAAAACAGGCTTGTTGATATAGATACCGGTGAGCACAAGGATCAGGAAAAGGAAAAAGATAAAGACCAGCGCAAAGGTACGGTTCCTGTTGAGAATGGACTGGGCCGCTTCCACCGGATATGGCAGACGGCGCGGGGTCCTGCGTAACCGGAAAGGCATATCCAGATAGTAACGGACGCTGGTACTCCCGGCTGATTCCTGGGGCGCATTTTCTGTCTTCCAGCGCAGATCCTTTTCGGCAATGCGTTTCAGGGGACGGGCGATCTGCCATTGTCCCATCTTGCCCCGGGACAGGGAGAACAGATTTTCCAGGCTCCTGTTCATCACATTGAAATACCCGAAGGTGACCAGATAGAACAATCCTATTCCCGCCAGAAAGGAAAAAAGGTTCCCCAGCACGTTCCAGGCAGGGATCATCTGGTCCACAGACTGGTAATGCATGCTGGTCCCCAGATAGACGAACAGGAATGACACCGGTATCAGCAGATTGTTCATGGAAAAACGCAGGAAAGGCCTGCGGAAAGTAGCGATGACAGGGAACTGATAAGACAGGGTAATGTAAGAGGACATGTGGAAAGACATGATGAAAACGCCGGTCGTAAAGCCCAGCACCAGAAAAGAAAGAAAATCCACCCGTCCCAGATATTCCGGCGCCAGAAAGAGAGAATGAATACCATACTGATAACCCAGGAGCCTGGTAATAAAAAGAAAGAGTAGCAGCCAGATCAGCAACAGGGAATAATTATTGCGCAAAGTCTCCAGGAAGAGCCGCACCGGCAAAAAAACATAGATCTTTGACAGTACCGTTGATCTTTGTGACATGGCAAAATGTTTTGCAGAAGGACCATTTTTCCGGACAGGTCACCCGCAATGCCGGGAAAGTCATCGTTACATGCCGGCTGCAAGTCCCTGCCGGGTGGATAATCCTATGCGAATATACACAAAAAAACCCGCACAGGGCGGGTTTCTCTGACGTTAAAAAATGTCTTACTTCTTGATCGGCTTGACCGGAAAATCTTTCATCATGGTTTGAGCCAATTTCTGGATCCTCTCCTCACGGCCTTTGGTATTCTCATCGACCCTCTTCTGACCGACAGCTTCCCAGATAAGCTGTTGGTTCTTGGTATCAAACACATCGATGATCAGGGTACCTTCCTGGTAGTCGGTCGTATTATAGGTGGTGTGAGAACTGGAAAAGCTGGGTCCCCAGCCCCAGGCCGGACCATATCCCCAGTATCCGCCGTAACCATAGTAACCTCCCATACCGGTAGTGGTTGTAGTGGCAGTCGTCTCCTGCTTATGCTGGGTAGCGATATACAAAGCCACCGTCAGGTCTCCACCTTCCTTAACGAATTTCAATCCTCTTTTGGCAAATTCATTTGCAAAGGCCTTCTGAATACGTTCCTGATCAAAAGGAGACAGGAGCTTGTTGCTGTCTTTGGCCCACCCATAAAAGGAGTAAGTCTTGAACTTGCTGAAATCCACGGTTTTATCGTAATCCACATTCACTTTGGTCGTAGCACAGGATCCCAGTATAAAAACCATGGCTGCCAGGATAATAAAATGCTTTTTCATTTTCTTTCTGTTTTAAAAATTAAATATTTTAATCAAACAAAGATAAAAAAATTTGCTGCACAAAACAAATGCAATCATTACTCAGACTAAATATACATATATTTTACACCAAAAGGATGTATGCATTCACTCCCATGCGGAAAACAATGGATACACTGCGGGGAAATACGCAGGGAAAGAGGATCGTTACCTTACAGTAAGATCAGAAAAAAGAACGGGATAAAACCTTTTTTCTTAAATTTGCGGGAAATTTGCGAACAAGGAGACAATAGTCCCTGATCATAAAAATTGTTTAATTAATAATTAATTCGGAGGAAAACCAATGAAGATCAAAGAAGTTATTGCACAGGAAGTACTGGACTCACGGGGTAACCCCACGGTCGAAGTAGATATGGAACTTGAAAACGGCGTCCAGGGACGTGCCATTGTACCGTCGGGAGCCTCGACGGGAGAGAAAGAGGCTGTCGAGCTGCGTGACGGCGATAAATCGCGGTATGAAGGCAAAGGCGTTCTGAAAGCCGTAGCCAATGTCAATGAGATCATTGCACCCGTAGTGAAAGGGATGGATGTGACGTTGCAACGTGACCTGGACTACCGCATGATCGAGCTCGACGGCACGCCCAATAAAGCCAAGCTGGGTGCCAACGCCATCCTGGGCGTCTCGCTGGCCGCTGCTCACACGGCTGCCAATGCCCTGAACATGTCCCTGTACCGTTATATCGGTGGTGTGAACGCTTCCCTCATGCCGGTACCCTGCATGAACGTGATCAACGGCGGGGTACATGCCCAGAACAGTGTCGATTTCCAGGAATTCATGATCGCTCCGCACAACGCTCCCAGTTTCACGGAATCCATCCGCATGGGCGTGGAAACTTTCCATGCGCTGAAAGGTGTGCTGAAAGACCGTGGTTACAACACGGGCGTAGGTGACGAAGGCGGATATGCTCCCAACCTAAAGTCCAATGAAGAGGCCGTAGAGGTGATCATGCTGGCCATCGAAAAAGCCGGTTACAAGCCCGGCGACGATATCTCCATTGCCCTCGACCCGGCCTCCAGCGAAATGTGGAAAGACGGGAAATATGTGTTCTTCAAATCCGACCAGTCGGTGAAAACCT
>WFRO01000289.1 GCA_015486475.1 Bacteroidales bacterium | reverse complement strand
GGAACCCGGTCTGCCTGAAATACTGTCTCCACTCACCATGATCATCCCCTTGAATTTTCTGGCATATTTCCTGGCCGTGGAAAGAGGGGTCTCCTCCACCTTTACCGTCGGGGACAAGATCACCCGGACAGAAAGAGACCTTTAAGGTCCCCGGGAAAGTGCCCTGCAGAAATACGGATCATTTTAAATAAGGAATGGATCATTTTTTATCGGTCATCCTTTTCTTTTTTGTAATTTTGAGAAAACGGATAAACCGGGGGATTTGGATATTATGCATAAAAACAAAGCAACCAGAAACCATATAGCTGACAACACCTTTTTCCCGGTAAGATCGTTCCTGCAGCATATCATCTTTCCGGTCCTTCTCCTGTTCAGCATGAACGGTGCACTTTGTGCAGGGGTCTCCGGCGGACAAAGTATCGTAAGACGGTCGTTCATACAGCGTTTTGACCAGGACGCCGAGCTTTCGCAGATCATCGTACTGAACACTTTTCAGGATTCTTTGGGTTTGATATGGTTTGGCACCTTCGATGGCCTCTACAGGTTTGACGGTTATGAAGTCAGAAAATTCAAGTACAATCACCTCAACCCATACAGTATCAGCAACAATGTCGTTTCCGGGATCCTCGAGGGCCCCTATGGAAATTACTGGATAGCCACCCATGACGGATTAAACCGTTTTGACCCCAAAAGTGAGAAGTTCTACCACTATTTCCATGACAAAAATGACTCCCTCTCCCTGATATGTAATTTTATCAACACACTTTATCTGGATAAAAATGGTTATTTATGGATCGGCACAAGCGAGGGCCTTTCCATTATGGACGTACGTGCCGGCAGGATCGTAGCCAATTACAGCGCCCTGGGGGAAACTGAAAGTTCCCGGAAAGACATATCAAAGATCGGGCTACTGAAAGGATCCAGGATATTGATCAGTGCTTCCAGCAGCACCGTTGTGACGGACATTTCCCGGAGATCATACCGCGATCTGCAGTTTACCCCTCTGTTATCTGAAAAGAACAGGATTATTTCCCCCAACGATCTTGTTTTGGCTAAAGACAGCAACAACCTGCTTTGGATCCTGAAGAACGGTAAAATTTATTTATTGAATGAGAAGACAGGAGAGACCGTCCTTTTTCCCGTAAATGCCGGGCCTTTTTCCACCCAACCAAATTTCATTTCCAATGATAAAGAAGGAAACATCTGGATAGGATTGCAGGAGGGAGGTGTTATCAGGATCGATCCCGGAAAAACCATTTTGTCCGTATCCCCCATAAAATTCAGGAAAGATCTCCGGGCCGGGAGTGAATATATTCTCTATAAATTCGATCCTGCCGCCTTCCTCAATCCAACGTATCACATTATCTATAAATACTTCTTCACTGACCGTTCTGAGATTTTATGGATCAACACGGAACAGGGATTGTTCAGGCTCGATCTCAGGGAAAAACCCTTTACGTGGTATGCCGATTTCCGGGTGAAAGGGCTCTCGGTTAACAATGAGGTCAGCACGCTGGCCATATCCCGGAACGATCAATTGCTTTTCGGCACCACCAATAGCTTTGCCGGCATTATTTTCCCCAAAGATCTGGCCATACGCCCGTTGATCAAATTCAACTCCATGAATGCCATGGTCACCTCCATCTATGAGGATCCTTACGGGATCTTTTGGGTTGGCATCATGGGAATGGGGATCACCAAAGTGGATAACCGGGGGCACATCCCGGGCCGGCTCACACCCGAGGGCACAGGCAGCGATCATCTCAGCTTCTGGACCGTCTGGTGCCTGCTCGAGGACAGTCACCAGAATTTATGGGTGGGCACACTGGAAGGGCTGATCAAACTGAAACTGGCTGTCACCGGACAAAACCAAAGAAAGGTGGTTAAGGAAACCGTATATACCCACACTCCGGGGGATCCCGGATCTTTATCGGACAATAATATCTGGTGTCTGTATGAGGACCGTAAAGGGAGGCTATGGATAGGCACAAATTCAGGAGGACTCAATTTGTACCATCCAGATACCGACAGTTTCACATCCTTTGAGATGGACCGGGACGATCCGTATGCCCTCCAGAATCAAGCGATCAATGTTATACACGAAGACCACAAAGGTACCTTATGGCTGGGTACTGAATACGGACTGGCCGCAGTAAAATATGATGGCGATACAGCCGTATTCAGACATTTTACAGAAAACGACGGTTTATGCAATAACGGGATCACAGGCATTGAGGAAGATCATTCAGGGAACTTCTGGATCAGTACAAAAAGTGGATTGTCCCTGTTTACCCCTCCCGCTGATCCATTCGAAAAGACAGAGCGGGGCACCTTTGTGAACTATTATGCAGGGGATGGCCTGCAGGGAGACAAGTTCAATCCTTTTGCCTACGCACAGGATACCAACGGTATCATATATTTTGGAGGGGATAACGGTATCACAGCTTTCAACCCGGACAGCGTCAGAGCCAACCCTGTGCTCCCCCATGTGAACCTGACCCATCTGAGCGTACTGAACAACGAGATCGAACCGGGAGATACCCTGAATCGCAAATATGTTCTCAGAACCAGTATCATCTACGCAAAAAAGATCATACTCTCCTATAAACAGAACTCCCTCTCCCTGGCTTTTGCCGGGACCAACAGCGCCATCCCCGAAAAGATCATTTACAGTTACATCCTCAACGGATTTGACAGGGGATGGAATACCTTGACCGGCGGCCTGCACTCGGTAAACTATACCAATATCCCTCCGGGAGAGTACACCTTCAGGGTGAAAGCATCTGTCACCGGCAGCCAGACATTCGGCCCCGAGAGGATCCTTTCCATTGTCATCTATCCCCCTTTCTGGCAAACCCTGTGGTTCAAAATATTTGCATTACTCTTTTTAACCGGCATGATCGTCTCCTATTTCAGGTACAGAACCTTTGTACTGAGGAAACAAAAAAAGATCCTGTCCGAACAGGTAAAACTGAGAACACAGGAAATAGAAAAAGCCAGAAAACAGCTTGAGGAGCAAAACGCACAGATACTCAAACAAAAAGATCAAATAGAGTTACAGAACCAAAACCTCCGTAAGCTCACAGAGATCGGCCGGAACATCACATCTTCCATACGGGTAAAAGACATCATTAACCAGGTCTATGACAGTGTAAACCAGTTGATGGATGCCCGTATTTTTTATATAGGTATCCTCAATCAGCGGAATAAGACGGTCACCTTCTGGGGAAGGTTATATAAAGGAACGCCACTGCGTACAGAGGTCATCCCGCTGAAAGAAGAGTCCAGGTTGTCTGTATGGTGTATCAGGAACAACAAGATCGCCTTCCTGAATGACATCGAACATAATGCCCCGGAATACCTGGGCAGGAACACGATGG
>WFRO01000288.1 GCA_015486475.1 Bacteroidales bacterium | reverse complement strand
TCTCCATCTTCGTCAACCCCACCCAGTTCAATGACCCGGAAGATCTGAAGAAATATCCCCGCCGCACGGAGGAAGACCTGGCCCTGCTGGAACAGGTGCTGCGACCGGACGACGTGGTCTTCCTGCCCGAAGAAAAGACGATCTACCCCGAGCCCGACCAACGCATCTTCGACTTCGGCCTGCTCGACAAGGTGCTGGAAGGGGAGTTCCGCCCCGGCCACTTCAACGGCGTGGCCCAGGTCGTCAGCCGCCTCTTTGAGCTCGTGAAGCCCGTGCGTGCCTACTTCGGCCTGAAAGATTTCCAGCAGCTGGCCATAATACGCCGCATGACAGAGATCCTCACCCTGCCCGTGACCCTCATCCCCTGTCCCATCGTCCGCGAACCCGACGGCCTGGCCATGAGCTCACGCAACGTGCGGCTGGGAAAAGAAGAACGGGAACAGGCACCCCGCATCTACCGCACCCTGCAGGCAGCCACTACCCTGAAAAACAACATGACCGTGCAGGAGCTGGAACAGTGGGTGAAAGAAAAGATCGAAGAAGCCCCCCGGCTGAAAGTGGAATACTTCCGGGTGGTCCATGCAGACACTTTCCGGCCGGTGGAGGACTGGAACGAGCCCGGCCCCAAACAGGGCCTCGTGGCGGTGTGGGCCGGCGAGGTGAGACTGATCGATAACATGAGTTTTGAGTTTTGAGTTTCGAGTATCGAGTATCGAGTATCGAGTATCGAGTTGGCGCAAACTTTTCAACCCTTCAACTTATCAACTCATCAACTCATTCGTCATTCATCGTTTCTCTTTCAGGCATCTTTTTTGTAGGATAATCTATTAAAAGATTGTTTATCTTTGCAGTGTCATGTGGTTAGAGGTAGTCAAATCGAAGATCCATAAGGTGACCGTTACGGAAGCCAACCTGCAGTATGTGGGGAGCATCACCATTGACGAAGACCTGATGGACGCCGCCAACATCATGGAGAACGAGAAGGTGCAGGTGGTGAACATCAACAATGGTGAGCGGTTGGAGACCTATGTCATCCGGGGAAAACGCGGTTCGGGGGAGATCTGCCTCAACGGCCCTGCTGCCCGCAAGGCTGCCGTGGGCGATGTGATCATCATCATCTCCTACGCTTACCTCACCCCTGAGGAGGCCCGTTCTTTCAGGCCATCCCTTGTCTTCCCCGACACCGACACCAACAAACTCGTAAAGTAGGGTCCTCTTGAAAAAGCAGATTCTCCAGACCGTTCGTTTCCTGACTTTCCTGTCTTTGGCCCTTTTTCTGTTGTACCTTGCCTTCAGGGGCATCGACCTGCATCGTGTCTGGAACGAGCTGAAACACGCCCGTTATGCCTGGCTGCTGCTCACCCTGCCCATCGGCCTGCTCAGCCACATCTTCCGTGCCTGGCGCTGGAACCTCCTCATCGAACCGCTGGGCTACAAGCCCCCTCTCTCCCATACTTTCTATGCTGTCATGTCGGGCTACCTGGCCAACCTGGCCCTGCCCCGCCTGGGTGAGGTGGTGCGCTGCGGATCCCTCACCAAGACCGACAAGGTGCCTTTTGACAGCCTGCTGGGCACCGTCATCGCCGAGCGCGTCGTCGATCTGCTCGTCCTCCTCCTGCTGATGATCATCACCTTTTTCATTAAGATACATTTCTTCGGGGATTTCCTCTACCGGCAGGTCTTCCTCCCCATGAAGGAGCGGTTTACCGGCCTTCTCAGCCACACCTTCACCCTCGTGATCATCCTGCTGGTACTGGCAGCCGCAGTGATCCTGCTCAAAATATACTGGAAAAAGATCCGCCACATCGGCCTGGTCCGGAAGACCAAAGACTTTATCGTGGGGATCATCAACGGCATACGCACCATCGCCCGGATGAAGCAGAACGGGTTGTTTCTCCTGGTCACGCTCCTGATCTGGACCATGTACTTTCTCACCACCTGGCTGGTGCTGTTCATGCTTCCCGAGACGGCCGGCATGTCACCTGTTGACGGGCTCTTCCTGCTGGTCGTGGGCAGCCTGGGCATGGTCGTTCCCGTACAGGGTGGCATAGGCGCTTATCACTGGATCGTCTCCTCCGCCCTCACCCTCTACGGTGTCTCCCGCGCGACAGGCCTCGCCGTGGCTACCCTGG
>WFRO01000287.1 GCA_015486475.1 Bacteroidales bacterium | reverse complement strand
CGGTGCCGATGACTATATCACCAAACCTTTTGATCCGTCCATCCTCATCGCCCGGATCAGCAGTCTCATCAACAACCGGAAGAAGTTGCGGGAGAAACTGCTGGATCCTGATGCGGGGTACAATGACGCCGTTATCCGGAGCGACCTCGACAGGGATTTCGTGCGGAAGATCACCCGGGTCATCGAAGAGAACCTTGACGATCCGGACCTGTCGGTAAGGATGTTGTACACCGTCGCGGGCATGAGCCGCACGGCTTTCTACCACAAGCTGCATTCGCTCATAGACCTTTCACCGGCAGAGTTCATCCGCACTATACGGCTGAACAAGGCACGGGAGCTGTTGAGAAGCGGGAAATACAATGTGAGTGAGGTGGCCTACATGTGCGGTTTTTCCGATGCCAAATATTTCAGTACAGCCTTCAAAAAGCAGTTCGGACGATCCCCTTCTTCCTGCCTCGGCAGGGAGCGTTGACCGGCTATCGCGGACGGGATCCAACCTTCCGGGACAAAATCCAACCCTTGTCTGTATTTGGTAAGTGGATGTATATCAGTGAATAATACATTCAGTAAACGTTTGTTTTCCGATCCTCCCGAAAAGTGTTCCGGGGAGAAAAAAAACTGATATCAAAACTTTTTTGGAAAGAAAACGACCTCCTGTAGAAAAGGAGACTGTATTTTTCGGGCACAATCTAACAACCAAAATTTTCATGCCTATGAAATCTTTGATCCTGATTTTTTTAACCGGTATGCTTTCCGTCCTCTCATACGGGCAGGCACACAATGTGACGGGGAAAGTGACCGATGCTACCGGGCAACCCATGCCCGGGGTGAACATCCTGATCAAGGGTACCACCACCGGGACCATTACCGGTATGGATGGCACCTATTCGATCAAAGCGGACAAAAACGCCACACTGGTTTTTCGTTTCATAGGGTACCAGACCCGGGAAGAACTGGTGGGCGACCGTACCGTGATCAATGTAGTACTTCAGGAAGAGACCAAAAAACTGGAGGACGTAGTGGTAGTGGGGTACGGTACCATGCGCAAAAGCGATGTTACCGGAGCCACGGCCTCGGTACAGATGAAGAGTGATGTGGTCAGGCAGTATACCACCATTGACAACCTGTTGCAGGGACGGGCTGCCGGCGTGCAGGTGATCAGCAACGACGGCAACCCCGGCATGGGGGTGAGCGTGCGCATACGCGGTACCAACAGCCTGCGTGCCAACAATGAACCTCTGTATGTTGTTGATGGTATCATTATCACAACGGCCGGACAGGACGCTACGCCTACGGCCGATTTCAATGACTATTCCGAGCAGCAGAACGGCCTGATGGGCATCAATCCCCAGGATATCGCGAGCATTGAGGTGCTGAAGGATGCTTCGGCCACCGCCATTTATGGCTCACGCGGAGCCAACGGTGTGATCCTGATCACTACCAAAAAGGGAAAAGAAGGAAAAGGGAAAGTGAATGCCTATTACAACGCCGGATTTTCCCAGATCAGTAAAAAACTGGATGTGCTCAACGGTGTGGATTACGCCCAGTACCAGAATGAGATCAGCCTGCTGAATTACCGTAATCCCAATTATTACATCGACGGGAACCAGGTATATGGCATTGGCAGCAACGGGGAGATCAGTGACATGCCTTATGAGCAGATCAACTGGCAGGATTATGCGTATAAGACGGGCGTGTCGCAGACGGCCGGCCTGTCCCTGAGTGGAGGCAGCAGCAGCGGTTCCTACTATGTCTCCGCCGGGTTCAATGACATCCGGGGCGTGGTGGAAAATTCCCATCTGCAGAACGGGAACATGCGTATCAACGTGATCCGGCAGGTCGCCAAAAACCTGAAACTGGACGGCCGTCTTTCACTTTTTTACAGCAACGGTAAATATCCGCAGAGCGGTACCAAGCTGGGCACCAACGGAAGCTTCGTACGGAGCACCGTGACCTTCAACCCGCTGGTGGGGGCTGATGTGGAGGATTTCATGACCGATCTGCAGACCTCCAATCCCATGGCCTGGATCTATGACTATGAGGAAAAATCGACGGAGTTCAAAGCATTGATGTCCCTGGCCCTGACCTATAACCTACCGGTGAAAGGTCTCAAGGTGCAGGTGCGTGCCGCCGGCAACAACCGGCTCAAGGATCGCCGGAAGTTCTACGGTACCTCCACGTATCAGGGCTCTACCTCCAATGGCAAGCTGACCATGGGCAACCAGCAGCAGTGGTCGTGGAACATCAATAACCTGTTGATGTACAACCGTACCTTTAAAAAGATCCACAGTATAAATGCCACATTGGGTTACGTCTATGACGGGACTTACATGGAAGACAAGAATTACACCGTGGAAGATTTCTCCACCACCCAGTTCATGACCGACGGTCCTGAGTACGGCACCCTGATCACACAGCCGTTGATCACCTATCCCCGCAGCGAGGCGATGAACTCTTTCCTGGCCCGTGCCAACTATGCTTACCGGAACAAATACATCGCTACGGTGACCTTCCGTGCCGATGGCTCCTCGAAGTTCGCCAAAGGACAACGTTACGGTTACTTCCCCTCCTTTTCGCTGGCATGGCGTATGTCACAGGAGGATTTCATCAAAAACCTGAACGTGTTCTCCAACCTGAAACTCAGGGCCGGCTGGGGGATGACCGGAAACCAGGCCATCCGGCCTTACCAGACCATCACCACCTATGCAGTGGACCTGTATGCCAACCCGGACAACTCTACGGGCAATGCCTTTGTACCGGCCAACATAGCCAACCCCGATCTGACATGGGAGACCACTACCCAGCTCAACGTCGGGGTGGATATGGGTTTCTTCAAGAACCGCCTGACAGCCACTGTGGACCTTTATAATAAAGAGACCGTCGATCTCCTGCAGCAGGTGGCCCTGCCCACCTCGACGGGTTACAGCCGCATGTATATCAACAGGGGATCTATCAGGAACAAAGGGATCGACCTGTCGATCAACGGCGTGGCCATTGAGAAGAAGGACATGACCCTCTCCATGGGCATCAATTTCTCGTCCAACCGGAATGAGGTGAAAGATCTGGGGATACCCGATGCGCCCGTCTTTATCGAAGGGGATGAGCAGATGCGTTCCTATTATCTGGGTGACAATGTCTCGACGGGTAATTTCCTGAAATGCCCTGTCAACATCTTCATGGCCGGGGAGCCGGTGGGAATGTTCTGGGGATTCAAGACCGACGGTATTTACCAGGCCGATGACCCGGTGTTCATCGACGGGGCCCAGCCGGGGGATGTCAAGATCGTTGACCTCAACGGCGACGGCACCATCGATGAGCATGACCGTACCTTCCTGGGCGATCCCAACCCGGATTTTGTGTACGGCATCAACCTGTTCTTCTCATACAAAGGCTTTTCTGTCAATATGGACTGGAACGGTGTTTACGGCAATGATATCCTCAACGGTTTCGGTATAAATTATTATTATGCCACCGGTTACCAGGGCAATATCAATCCGGCCGCCTATCACGAGGCCTGGAGGCCTGACCGTCCCACGAACCTCTATCCCCGCATCAACTACCGCGAGACCCATGCCATCGCTGCCACCGACAGGCTGATAGAAGATGGCAGCTACATTCGTCTGAATACCCTCACCCTGGGCTATGATATCCCGACGGGCAAGGCTTTTCAGAAGATACACCTCTATGCCTCCGGCAAGAACCTGCTGACCTTCACCAAATACAGCGGGTACGATCCCAACATCACCAGTTTCCTGTGGAACCCCAACATCATCGGGGTCGACTGGAACCCCTATCCCAATGCGAGGACCTATATTGTGGGATTGAACATCACTTTTTAACGGAAAAAACGATCAGATATGAAAAAGATAACAATTATATTAACAGTCTTTACGGCGGTTTTTCTGACAGCATGCAGTCTGGAGGAAAACCCTCCGTTCCTGTCGCGGGACAATGTCTTCGGTAATCTGAGCAATGCCCGCAACGGTCTTGACGGTGTGTACACGGCCCTGAGGAACTGGAATAATCTGGCTTATCAGGGACACGTGCTGCTGGATGGTTATTCCGGTCTGTTCACCGAGCGCAACAACAAGGGTATCAACTCCCAGAACAACAAAACCCTTTATGCCCTGAAACCTCAGGCCAACTCCAAGGAGGTGGAAGGTTTCTGGCGGTATCACTACACGGCCATCGCCCGGGCCAATGATGTCATTGCTTCGGTAGCTCCTGTGGAAAACCCTGCCACCGGCGACGAGCGGGGCATGAATGATGTGCTGGGCCAGGCTTACTTCATCCGGGCTTTTGAGTATTTTGACCTGGTACGTCTCTGGGGGGATGTGCCGCTGCGCCTGGAACCGATGAATACCAACAACATCCACAAGCCCAAATCGCCGGCCAGGGATATCTATGCACAGATCATTGAGGATGCCAACAAAGCCAAAGGTCTGATGTATGCCCATGCCGATCAGCGCCTGGGCTATCCGGGCAGCGAGGCGGCCAACATGCTGCTGGCCAAGGTGTACATGACCCTGGCTACCGCCGACCCCTCTCTGCAGGATCACAGCGAGGCCGAGTACTGGCAGATGGCTTACGACGAAGCCATCCAGGTGTACGGGAAGTATACCCTTGTGCCGGATTATGCTTCCCTGTGGGGAGAGTCTTCCGGAGACAATACGCCGGAGAATATTTTTGAGATTCAGTTCAATGATGTGGCCGGCTCGGGCCTGCCCCGGCTTTACACACCCCGTGGGGCCACCAAAGGCAACAATACCTGGGGACGTGTCTTTGTCAACGTGGAAGTGTATAATGACCATGTGGCCACATATCCCGGCGATCCGCGTATTGCTGCCACTTATATCAGCTCGTATATGAACGTTGTTCAGAACAAGGTGGTCGAGACCTATCCCATTACGAACAGGACCAAGTTCTATAATGCTTTTCCCTGGCCTTATAAATACTGGGAGAAGAACATCAATCTCATGGGCAATACGGACCTCAAGAACTTTATTGTTTACCGTTATGCCGATCTCCTTCTGATGCTGGCAGAGATCTCCAATGAGCTGCAGAACGGCGAGCAGATGCAATATGTGGAAGAGGTGCTGGATCGTGTGGGCCTGACCCCGCAGGCGGAATATTCCAATGGTCAGGATGCTTTCCGTGAAGCCATCATGAAGGAATACCGTTATGAGTTGCTGAACGAGTTGCAGGCTGCATTCAACGAGAAAAGGAGAGGATATGAATGGTTCAAAAGCCATGTGATCGATGTTCACAACAATGCGCCGACTTTTAACAGCAAATACGATGTGGTGCAATCCGACGATCCGGAGAAGGTGATGTATCTGCCGATACCCTCCTCCGAGATCAATACCAACCAGGAAATCAATAACTAATATTGAGGATCATGAAAAGAACGAGAAATATAATAACAGGTTTATTCCTTCTGGCAGGGGTGATGTTCATCATCTCCTCCTGCGAGGAGAGGGCTCTGCTGGATTACACACCTTACGATCCTGCAGCGCCGGCACCTTTTACTTACAATGAGTCGGTGTATTATCCCCAAAGGATCGTGATGACGTCCGATACGCCTGTCTTTACGGTGCAGGGGGTCTATATGCTGAAGATCGACTCTGTGCATGTTCTGACGGAGGGAGGCGCCTTCCAGCAAAGTGCTTTCTCCATAGATGACGCTACGGGGGTGATCTCCTATGACAATACCGGGGGAACGATCAATCCGGGTCAGTATGCCCTGGACATATCCATCCAAACGGTCAACAGCATCGTCAGGATGCCGGAGCCCTGGACCCTTACGGTGCTGGATGTGCCGGTTTCCATAACCGTCACGCCCGAAGAGGTCACCACCGGTGCCCTTCAGCAGGGGAATATAGCTCTGATCACCTATACCGATGAATCACCCAAGCAGGAGATCACGGAAGTGACCTATGCCATCAATCCGTCCGTTCCCGGATTTTCTGTGGACAGCACCGGGAATGTTATCAAGAGTACCAGCGCCCCGACGGACACCACGGTGGTCCTGTCGGTACAGGTGAATACCAATCTGGGTACCAAGACCTTCCCGGATGTTCTGACGGTGCATGTAGGTGCCCCGCCGACGATCCTTTACACCAAAGCCGCCGACGGTGACACCCTGCACAGGGTGATCCTGTCGCCTGTGGCTGCCTGGAGTTCACAGCCCCCCGTACTGGAGGGCATGAATGCCGATGGCGGCTGGGCAGTGATCCTGGCCGATACGGTACCGCAGGAAGTGAAAGATGCCCTGAGCATCGATGCCAACGGTGTGGTCTCCGTAGCTGCCGGCAGCAACCTGCCCGACGGGGAGTATGTGGTAGGCGTCAGAGCTACCAACTCTTCGGGGGTGTCGTTCGACTTTACGGATCTCTTTACCCTGGAGGTACAGACCCGCTGGAATGAGATCGTTTATGACGATACGGAGTTCAGCAGTGATACCATTGCCTACTACATGGATCCTGCCTCGGCCACCTCGTTCATTGACGGTGGTGGTTATGTTAAGGGTTATCATGACGAGGGAGCTACCTTTATCTCCTGGTTCGTTGCAGCCGTTGACATTGGCGCCGACTGGAACGGTATGGAGCTGACCATTTCCTTTGAGGAAAGGAACGGCTGGGGGGCCAAGCAGGATCCCGTGTATCAGGAGACCGTGAGAACGCTGCAGTATTCGTATGACAGCCTGGACTGGACAGATGTGATGAGCGCCACGGATCCCGACTGGCCGATGAGCGGAGCCGGGAAAGAATACCATGCCATCAAAGACCAGAGCGTGGGAGAGGTTGACCTGAACCAGAGCGTGTTGTATTTCAAATGGTATTATGATAATTCTGCATCGGATACAAAAACAAAATCGGTGTGGATGATCGACAACCTGAAATTCAGGTATACCATTGATTTTGATATCGTGGAAGAGTGATTTACCGGGTGCCGGGCCTATGGTCCCGGCACCCCTTTCCCTCTGTATCATAATGAAAAAAGATCAGAAAGAACGGTATTATGTGATCATCCAGTTCGGATTGATCTCTCTGCTGGTGATCCTGATCGTCATGATGTTTTTCTTTCTTTGAATTTTATGGTATGTTAGGCCCCTGAGGGTCTCTTGTTATGTGTATTCCTTGCTATATGGTGAAACACCATGTCAAAACAAAAAAATGAATTATGAAGAATACAATGTTCTCTTTACTGATCACGGGTACGATCCTTTTTCTGGGAGGCTGTACCTCCCCGCAGTCTGAGAAAGGCGGCGCACCTGCCTATCTGGATCCCTCCCTTTCTGTCGACCGGCGTGTGGATGACCTGCTGCAGCGGATGACCCTGGAGGAGAAGATCGGTCAGATGTGCCAGTTCGTGGCGCCGGAGCATATCCGGAAATCCAAAGAGGAGTACCTTAAGACCCATAAGTTGAAGAAAGGGGATGACCAGTACGGTATGTATCCCGGCCTGAGCTCAGAGGATCTGAAGAATATGGTGAAGGAGGGGAAGATCGGATCTTTCCTGCATGTGAAGGATGTAAAGGAGGCCAATGAGCTGCAGCGGCTGGCTATGGCCTCGCGTTTGAAGATCCCTCTTCTCCTGGGTATTGATGCCATCCACGGAGATGCGCTCATCTATGGGGCGACGGTATATCCCACTCAGTTGGCGCTGGCCAGCAGCTGGGATACGGTGCTGGCCCGGCGTATTGCTGTGGCCACAGCACAGGAGATGCGGGCTACAGGGATGCAGTGGACCTTCTCGCCCAATGTGGAGGTGGCACGCGACCCGCGCTGGGGCCGCACCGGTGAGACCTTCGGCGAGGACCCCTTTCTGGTGGCTGCCATGGGGGCCGCTTTCACGAAAGGGTACCAGGGAGACCTGGGCAGAGACAATGTTATCGCCTGTGCCAAACATTTTGTAGGGGGCGGGGAGCCTTTCAACGGACTGAACGCTGCCCCGCTGGATGCATCGGTACGGCGGCTGCGCAACCTGTGGTTCCCTTCCTTTAAGGCGCAGGTGGAGGCAGGGGTCTATACCTTCATGGCCGCCCACAATGAGGTGTCCGGGACGCCTGCCCATAAGAACAAGTTCCTCCTCACCGATGTGCTGCGCAACGAATGGGGTTTCAAAGGTTTTGTCGTATCCGACTGGATGGACATAGAAAGGATCCATACGCTGCACCATGCTGCTCCCACCATAGCAGATGCTTACATCGAATCAGTCGAGGCGGGCATGGACATGCACATGCACGGCCCGGGTTTCCTGGAATCGGTGAAAAACTCGGTCGAGACAGGCCGCCTGGATGAGAAATATATCGACCGTGCTGCACGGAAGATATTGCAGGCCAAATTTATGCTGGGTCTTTTCGAACAACCGTTGTGTGATGAGAAGAAGGCCCAAGAGGCCCTTTTCACGCCGGAGCATCAGCAACTGGCCCTCGAAGCGGCCCGGAAATCGGTCATCCTCCTGAAGAACAAAGGTCTTTTGCCACTGAAGAACGTGAAAAGCATCCTTGTGACAGGTCCCAACGCCAACAACCACCGCCTGCTGGGCGACTGGGCCCTGCAACAACCCGAAGAGCATGTGACCACGGTCTATGAGGGGTTTAAAAAGGTCTTTGCCGGTACCCGGGTGGACTTTATCAACAGCGGCGAGAGCCTGCGTTATCCCGATGATTCGAAGCTGAAAGCTCCCATCGCCCGCGCTGCCTCCTATGATGTGGTGGTGGTCGTGGTAGGATCCAACTCCCTGCGTTATGATAACAAGGAAAAGAATTGCGGAGAGAATGTGGACAGGGCCCACATCGATCTGCAGGGCAACCAGCTGAAACTGGTGAAGGAGATCTATAAGGAAAACAAAAATGTGGTGGTGGTCTTTATCAATGGCCGGCCTCTGGCCGAGCCCTGGATCAAAAGGACTGTCCCTGCCATCATTGAGGCCTGGGAACCCGGCGCTTTCGGCGGACAGGCCATCGCAGAGGTGGTGAAGGGAACGGTGAACCCCTCCGGAAAACTGCCCGTTACCATCCCCTGGGATGTGGGCCAGGTACACATGGTGTACAACTATCTTCCCTCGGCTTACCTGCACCAGTACATTGATATTCCCTCGAAACCGCTGTGGAGTTTCGGAGAAGGGATGAGCTATACGCATTTTTCTTATTCCGGTCTGGACCTGCCGTCAAAGGCCGGCTTGCAGGAT
>WFRO01000286.1 GCA_015486475.1 Bacteroidales bacterium | reverse complement strand
GAACTGCAGCTGCTTCAGGTAGCGCAGTCCTCCGTGGATCAGCTTGGTGGAGCGGCTGCTCGTCCCCCCGGCGAAGTCCCCTTTTTCTATCAGGGCGGTTTTCAGACCACGGGAGGCAGCGTCCAGCGCTATGCCGGCACCGGTGATCCCCCCGCCGATGATCACGACGTCAAATGCTTCCGCGGCCAGTTCCTTCAGGATCTGCTCCCGCTTAAAAAAAGAAAAACCGGTATGTTGTGTATTTCGTTGGTCCGGCATGTTTTTATTCATTAAAGGTTCATTGTTCATGGGTCATAAGAGAAGGCTTCACGCAATGATCGCAATCCTTCGATACGCCTTCGGCTACTCAGGAACCGGCTATGACGCCTGCTGGCAAGCCGGGATCTCCGCTTCGCTCCAACATCGAGCTTCGAGCTTCCCAGCAACCAGCACCTTGCACCCAGCACCCCTTTTGCCTTATTACTTTTGCCTTATTACATATTACTTTTGCCTTGGTTCATCCTTCCCTGAGCCATCCACGGGTTCTTTCGATGGCTTTTTTCCATCCTGCCAGGAGCTTTTTTCTTTTATCCTCGTCTATGGCGGGCCGGAATTCCTTGTCTATCCTGCGGTTCTTCAGGATCTCCTCCTGTTTCCAGAGTCCTCTTTCGATGCCGGCCATGTAAGCGGCTCCCAGGGCGGTGGATTCGATGATCTCCGGTCTTTCGACGGGTATGCCCAGGATATCTGCCTGGAATTGCATCAGGTAATTGTTGGCCACGGCGCCTCCGTCCACTTTGAGGGATCTCAGGTGGAGTCCTGCATCCTTTTCCATCACCTCCAGCAGGTCTTTGGACTGGTAGGCCAGCGACTGGAGGGTGGCCTTGATCAGGTGGGCTTTGCCGGTATCCCGGGTGAGGCCGAAGATGGCGCCCCGGGCGTACATGTCCCAGTAAGGCGCTCCCAGTCCGGCAAAAGCCGGCACCATATACACATCGTCGCCTTCCGCTTTGGTAGCAAAGTATTCTGAATCGGCGGCCGTATCGATGATCCCCAGGGCGTCCCGCAGCCACTGGATAGCAGCCCCGGCGATGAATACGCTGCCTTCGAGGGCATAATACACCTTCCCGTCGAGGCCCCAGGCGATGGTCGTCAGCAGGCCGTTCTGCGAATATTTCAGGTCGGTGCCGGTGTTCATGAGCATGAAACATCCTGTGCCATAAGTATTCTTCACCTCGCCGGGATTAAAACAGGCCTGCCCGAAAAGAGCAGCCTGCTGGTCGCCGGCGATCCCCGAGACGGGGATGGATGTGCCTTCGAAAAGGAAATCACCGTAATGCCAGGAGGAGGGATGCACCTCCGGCATCATGTTAGCTGGGATCCCGAAGGCCTCCAACAGCTTTTCATCCCACTTCAGCTCCTTTATATTATACAACATCGTGCGGGAAGCGTTGGAATAGTCTGTGGCATGCACTTTCCCTCCCGTCATCTTCCACACCAGCCAGGTATCGATCGTCCCGGCCACCAGCTCTCCTTTTTCCGCTTTTTCACGGACTCCGGGCACATTGTCCAGGATCCAGGCGATCTTGGTGGCTGAAAAATAGGAGTCGATCACCAGTCCGGTATTTTCCCGCACATGATCTTCCCAGCCCTCCTGCTTCATCTTCTCGCACAAAGGGGCGGTGCGTTTATCCTGCCACACAATGGCGTGCATCACCGGCTCTCCCGTAAGACGGTCCCATACGACGGTGGTCTCCCGTTGGTTGGTGATGCCTATGGCCGCGATCTCGCCCGGGTGGATGTGATTGTCGGTGATCAGCTGCCTGAATACCGACAGTTGGGTGTTCCATATCTCTTCGGGGTCGTGCTCCACCCATCCCGGGTTGGGAAAGAACTGGGTGAACTCCTGCTGGGCGATATCCACGATGTTCCCCAGATGGTTGAACAAAACGGCACGTGAACTGGTGGTGCCCTGATCAAATGCTACGATGTATTTCATATCAGGATCTTTTTTTATGATGGAAAATGGCTATAAAGAAGATCAGCAGGACGAGACCGCTGAAGATCCAGAAAACGGGAGGGGTTTTCTTTTCAAAAAGGGCATTGTAAAAAAGCACGCCGTAGATACCGCCGATAATGGGTCCGACCACAGGTACCCAGGAGTACGCCCAGTCGGAAGATCCTTTCCCGGGGATAGGCAGCAGGAAGTGAGCGATCCGGGGGCCCAGGTCGCGGGCCGGGTTGATGGCAAAACCGGTGGTCCCTCCCAGGGAGAAGCCGATCACGGCGATGTAAGCGCCTATGACCAGCGGGTTCAGGCCGTCGGCAAAATGATTGATGCCAATGAAAGAGAGGCCGAAAAGAAGCATGAACGTACCCACCACCTCGCTGACCAGATTATCGGGGTAAGAGCGTACGGCAGGGATGGTGCTGAAGATGGCCAGCTTTGCGGCCGGATCGCCGGAGATGCCCCAGTGGGGACGGTAATGCAGCCATACGAGCGAGGAACCGGTAAAAGCTCCGGCCAGCTGGGCCAGGATATATCCGGGCACCTTGGCCCAGGGAAAATTGCCTCCGGCAGCCATGCCCAGGGTTACCGCAGGGTTGATATGGGCGCCGCTGATACTGCCCACGGCAAAGACCGCAAAGGCCACCCCCAGACCCCATGCCACACATATTGTCAGCCAGCCGGCATTCTCTGACTTGCTGCCTTTTAAAACACTGCCAGCCACTACGCCGGAGCCGAAGACCATCAGGATCATGGTCCCTGTAAATTCACCAAGGTATTCGCTCATCATAGAAAGTTTAAAAAACCCCCGATATTAAAAAAAATCCGGCAATTTGCAGCTATGATCCCGTCTGTTTGACATCACCCGCCGCTGTTTGAGGGAATAATCACATTGAGAAACAAAGCTTTAGTGACATTTTTTCATAAATATCTTTCTCCCGGAGCCCTTCACGGATAAACCATTTTTGAATTTCCGGGACTCATTTTGGGTTTATTTAATTTGAAATATATATTTTCGTACCTTTGGCGCTACCAAAAAAACAGGTGTGTTAATGTTACCTAAACCCTGATGTGATGGATGAAATGAGGGACCGGGATATCCGGGAAAATACGGATCAGGACAGCTTGGAGGAAAAGCATCCGGGAGAAGAAATGCCCGTGCAGGAAGGTGAGAGGCAGGCAGGAAACGATCCGGAGGAAGAAGCCGGAAATGCTCCTTCTCAGGCAGAAGGGGATCCTGTTGCCCCTGCAGAGGAAAAAAGTCCGGAGCCGGAGGAGAACCCTCCTGCTGATAATGCCGGCACAGAAAAAAGCGGGGAAGATAAGGAGCCCCCTGAGGAAGAGGAGAAGGCTGAGCCTGCAGAAGCGGAGAAGGATGTGCAAGAGGGTTCCGCAGCGGAACAGACCGTGAGTGAAGAGGTAGAAGCTGAAGCTGCCGGGAATGAAGAGATCACGGTGGAAGAGGTGGATTATTCCACTTTCACCCCGGACAAGCTGATCGCAAGGCTGGAGCTGCTCGTCAGTGAGCGGCCCGTGCAGGAGATACGGGACGATGTGGAGCATATCAAGGTGAATTTTTATAAGAAGCTCCATCAGGAAACAGAAGAAAAAAAGAAGCGTTTTCTGGAGGAGGGAGGCGATCCGCTGGAGTTCAAGCCGGCGCCTGATCCGCAGGAAGAACGGCTGAAAGATCTTCTGAAACTATACCGTCATAAAAAGTCGGTTTATAATCGCGAGCTGGAAGATCAGAAACAGAAGAACCTGGAGGAGAAATACAGGATCATCGAAGCGATCAAAAACCTGACGACCAGCAAGGAGTCCATGCACAAAACATTCCAGGAGTTCAGGGAGCTGCAGGAAAAATGGCGGAATACCGGCCTGGTGCCTCAGCAATACGTCAATGATCTGTGGGAGACTTACCATTACAATGTTGAGAAGTTCTACGACTATATCAAGCTCAACCGGGAACTCCGGGATCTCGACCTGAAAAAGAACATGGAAATGAAGCTTCGTCTCTGTGAACAGGTCGACCAGCTCATGCTGGAACCG
>WFRO01000285.1 GCA_015486475.1 Bacteroidales bacterium | reverse complement strand
GGAGACCTATTTCCGCAGCATAAAAAAATATTGCCGCACAGAAGCGGGCTATACCTACCTGAAAGATGTACGCACCAAAGAGCAGGGGGACGACATGGAGAGCTACTTCCTGGCCGAGACGCTGAAATATCTCTACCTGATCTTCGCCCCGCAGGAGCTGATCGACCTGGACAGGGTGGTGTTCAATACGGAGGCACATCCGTTGAAGAAGGCAGAAGTATAAAGGCAGAAGTAAAAAGGCAGAAGGCATAAGGAAGCTCGAATTAGTTGATAAGTTGATAAGTTGAAAGGTTGAAAAGTTAACTACCAATCACGAACCACCAACCACAAACAACCCCCTCTGCGTGCCTTTGCGTGCATCTCTGCGGAGCTTTGCGTAACAGCTTAACCAACTGGTATTCTTGCTATTACGCAAAGTTGCGCAAAGAATTCGCCAAGTTTCGCGAAGAGTCACCAACTTTTAATCCCGAAATTACCGAAATCTTGATTTCGTTGTAATTCCGAGGATCCTCGCAACTCTAATGGGATCTTGATCCCAAGAATTGCGGGACTTTAGCTCACTTTTAACTTTTAACTCCAGCCCTCAACCACAACCCTCCTCATCTACGTAGCTGACTACGTAGTATGCTACGTAGTTGATATTTTGTATGTAATAGATTATCAAGGAGATATACTTGTATTAAAAGTCTACTTTAAAAATACTTTTACAAAAGTACGTTCAAAAGCCCCTGTAAATATCTGTTGTCCACATGCTTGCATTTGGGCAATTTTTCGTTACTTTGCAGGGAAGAGGAGGAGCGTAAGCCATGGCCAGGAAAGAATTGTTACGTGCGGAGCTGGAAAAACAACGCGACGAGATCACGCGTCAGCGGAACGAGATCATTGAGAGCATCCAGTATGCGGGGCTGATACAGACCTCGCTGCTGCCGCGGCGCAAGGTGCTGGAGAAATATTTTCCCGAGAACTTCCTGCTGTATCTCCCCAAGAACATTGTCAGCGGCGATTTTTACTGGTTCGTCTCCAGGGGCAACCGGCTTTACTTTGCTGTGGGCGACTGTACGGGACACGGCGTGCCCGGCGCACTGATGAGCATCCTGGGTCTCTCTTTCCTGAACGAGATCATCTCCTCGCGCGAGCATCTGCAGGCCAACCGCATCCTCAACCTGCTGCGCGAGATGGTGATGAAAGCCCTCCACCAGACCGGCGACACCGCCGAAGCCCAGGACGGCATGGACATCGCCCTCTGTATCTACGACCCCGAGAAAAAGATCCTGCAGTATGCCGGCGCCAACAACCCCCTCTATCTCATCCGCGGCGGCGTGGCCATAGAGTACAAGCCCGACCGCATGCCCATAGGCATCAGCGGACAGGTGGAGAAGCCTTTCTCCAACCAGTACCTCGAGGTGAAGAAGGGGGATATGCTCTATCTCTTTACCGACGGCTTTGTCGACCAGTTCGGTGGTCCGGACAGGAAAAAGTTCAAGTACGATCCCTTCAAGGCCCTGCTGATCAGCATTGCCGGATCGCCTGCCGAAAAGCAGCAGGATATACTTTACGAGGAATTCTCACGTTGGAAAGGAGACCTGATCCAGGTGGATGATGTGCTGGTGATGGGCGTGAAAGTTCCCTGAAAAATTCTTATTTTACGGAGTTCGAAATAACACAGAAAAAACGGTCACATGAAACTTCTTGCTTTTCGGATCAAAAACTTCCGGTCCATCGTGGATACCGGATGGCACAATCTTTCCCTCGACAATGTCACGGGACTGATCGGTCAGAACGAATCCGGAAAAACCTCCATCCTGGAGGCTTTGTACAGCTTTTATGACGGGCGTATCTCGGAGGATGTGCTGCGCAGCGATCTGACGATGCCCGAGGTATCCTGTCTTTTCTGGATCGGTGAGGAGGAGGTGAAAGGGATCCTGAAGGAGAAGATCCTGCCGGCAGGGGTGTTGAAGGAGATCACCAAAAAGAAATCGGTCTGCCTGCAGCGAAAATGGAACGAAGATCTCTCGAGCCGTATCCTGCTGGGCGGCGAGGAGGTGATCGCTCTTTTTGAGGCACACCGTCGCGAGATGGAGAAGAACGATGCGGTGATCCTGGAGCGCCTGGAGGAGATGCTGGAGAAGAAAAAAAAGGTGATCGAGTCATTCCGCCAGGCCGAGAAAGAGCGCCTGGAGGCAGAGATCAAACTCAACGACCTGAAAGCCACTTTCAATGAGATGAGCAAAGGGCTGAAAGGGGTGAAGAGTCCCGAGGCGAAGAAGAAGGGGGCAGAGCAATTGGCTAAGATGAAGGAAAAGATCAACGATGCGCGCAAGATCCTGAACGAGAAGACCAAATGGACCCAGGAGGGCAACCGGGTGGTGCAGGACGTGACCGAGGAAGCCCGTCTGGCCGAGGCGGCCCGCGACCTGTGGAAAGAGTACGAACAGGCTGAGGAGCAGCTGGAGCAGATGCTGCGGCGGCTGACCTCCCTGCAGCGCATGTACGATCATGCCGTGACCGAGAAAGAGCGGCGCGCCGTGCAACTGGAGATGGACGGCGTGAACGACCGCTACATCAAGCTGATGGCCGAGCGGGACAATGCCCGCGAGCGGGCGATCAAAAAACGCCATCTGGCTTACAAGGTGCTGGAAGGGTTCCCCGTGGGTACGGCCGAGAAGGAGGTGGAGCGCGAGAAGCCGCATCTGGATCCCTACTATTCCCGTCTGGAGGCGGGCAATGCCCTCTTCCAGCATATCCCCGAGTTCGTTTTCTTCGAGGATTTCAGCAGTCTGCTTCCCAACCGCATCGACCTGGAGGACATCCTCAGCGACAACCGCCAGGTGGAAGGGTACAAGGCGGCCCGTAATTTCCTGCAGGTGGCCGGTCTCAACGAGGATTTCTTCCGTGAGACCAACAGCCGTATCCTCAAGCAGAAGATCGAACGTCTCAACCGCGAGCTGACAGTGGACTTCCAGGATTTCTGGCAGCAGCAGATCGGCCGGTACAACAAGATCGCCCTTAACTTCGAGCTGGAGCATTACGATCACTCCCATCCCGACAAGAGCGGTTTTCCATATATCGAGTTCTGGGTAAAGGACCGTCAGGAGCGGCTCTATCCCAAGCAGCGCAGCCGCGGGGTGCGCTGGTTCCTCTCTTTTTACCTGGAGCTGAAGGCGGCCGTTTCGCAGAAAAATTTCCGGGGCAAGGTACTGCTCATCGACGAGCCGGGGCTCAGCCTCCATGCCCGTGCCCAGGAGGATGTACTGAAGGTGTTCGAGCACATCAAGGATAAGATACAGATCATCTACACCACCCACTCTCCCCATCTCATCGACATCCGCAAGCTCTACCGCCTGCTGGCCGTGCAGCGTACCACCGATGATGTGGAGAACAGCGAGACGGAGGTATACGATGCCAAGTCGCTCACCTCGGCCTCGGCCGACACCCTCTCGCCGGTGTATACCCTCATGGGCTCCCGCCTGTCGGAGCAGCAGTTCATCCAGAAAAAAAACAATGTTATCCTGGAAGATCTTACCAACTATTACTATTTCAGCGCCTTCCATGCGCTGCTGGGTTATCCCTCAGAGGTTTTCTTCCTGCCGGCCACCGACGTGTCCAATGTGGAGACGCTGGTGAACC
The DNA here is from genome assembly GCA_015486475.1 of Bacteroidales bacterium. Lineage (GTDB taxonomy): Bacteria > Bacteroidota > Bacteroidia > Bacteroidales > VadinHA17 > DRPN01. The sequence goes on along the minus strand of WFRO01000285.1, from coordinate 1,150 downwards.
TGCTGATGGGCTGGGGGCTCGAGTTCATCGTGGTGACCGATGAGAGTCCGGAGGGGATCCATACCTATGAAGAGCTGAAGAAGAATATTTTCTGGAATGACGAGACGGCCGCTGCCGACAAGATCATCCGCATGACCGGCTTCCCGGGGGTGGAGGATCTTTTCTCCACGCTGGATTTCAAGCAGCACGTGCTGCACCAGCGCATCGGCATCCCCGAGTCGAACAGTGAGTTTGTTCTGGACAACCGCCTGTCGCGCACCCTGCTGGCTTCCAATTTCCTGAAAACAGCAGCGAACATGAAGATCACCGACCTGGACGAGGAGACACGGGAGAATATCGAGCGGGTCTTCCAGGCCATTGATGAAAAACTGGAATCGCGGAAGCCGTGATCGCGGCTCAGGGGAGCAGGCGACAAGCAGACAGCTTTTTGCATGATATTGATAATTAGCGGTAAGTCACCCATAAAACAAGGCATTATCAAGTTTGTCCTGCCCGCCCCCCTAACCCCCTGAAGGGGGAACCCTTGCCCACACTGTCCATTGATTTGTGGGTGGACTTCCCCTTAGGGGACCGAGGGGGCGCGTGGGGTTAAGGGTACACTGGGTAAGTCATAATCCGGATGACATATCACAGACAGTACCCTTTGTAGCGTAACCAGCCAAAAGTAGCAAAGGTTTTTATTATTTCCACTTGTTTTGGCAGAGGATGTAGAGGCCGTTCCATATAATCCCGGCCTTCTCAATTTTTGTATCTTTGCAGCAATGACCACGACAGCTGCGCATAACGATCCGATCTGTGCCATCTCCTCCCCTCCCGGCAGCGGGGCCATCGCCCTGGTGCGGGCTTCGGGCGAGGGGGTCATCGCCCTGTGTGAGGCGATGGTACATCTTCCCGGGGGACAGTCTCTGCACGACCTGCCGGCCAACAACACCCGGTATGCCACTTTCCGCCGCGGTGACGAGCTGCTCGACGAGGTGATGGTGACCCTTTACCGGGCGCCCCGCTCCTACACGGGTGAAGAGATGGTGGAGATCACCTGCCACGGCTCTCCTTATATCCAGCAGCAGATCCTTCTGACGATGATAGACGCGGGCCTGCGGGCCGCCCGTCCGGGCGAGTTCACACAGCGGGCTTTCCTCCATGGCAGGAT
>WFRO01000284.1 GCA_015486475.1 Bacteroidales bacterium | reverse complement strand
TTGCTCTTGCTCTCGCGCATCGTCTCCCGCAGCCGGATGTTCAGGATGTTGGTGGTGAAATTGAAGACGATGCGGTTTTTGATGTTCCAGTCGAAATTGTCTTCCATCAGGATGGCCACCAGACTCTTGGGTTCGGTGCCTTTATGCACTTCCACCTTGGTGATGCCATCGGGAAATTTAGGACTCACATCCTTCCACATATCTTTCCGGTGGATGTCCGGCAGGCTGCCCAGGTATTTCTGCACCAGCGGCAGAAGGCTGTCCACCTCAAAACTGCCTACAAAATAGAACCGGAAACCTTCCGCATCGGCAAACCGGTCCCTGTAAAAATCCAGGATCTCCTGCAGGTTGAGGTCATTGATCTGCTTTCCCGTGGGGATACGGGCATAACGGGGATCATTGCCGGCTGCGAGCTTGAAAAGCGTATCGACAAAGACCATTTGCGGATTGGATCTCAGGTAGCGGATCTGGTTGGACAGTTGTGATTTGAAAGCTTTAAAAGCCTCCTCATCCTCGCGGGGATGTGTGAAATAAAGATAGGTGAGTTGCAGCATTGTCTCCAGATCCTTTTTTGTGCTATTGCCCGAGATGCCTTCATACAGCTCGTTGACGGAGGGAGATACCTTTACTTTTTTTCCCGAGAGGTATTTGTTCAGATCGGTGGCGCTCAGGTTGCCTATGCCGCATTGCTGGATGACCGAGGGGGTGATCTGGGCCATGAACGCTTTATCGGCCGGCACCAGCGAGCTGCCGCCGAAATTGTATGAGTTCATCAGGATCTCATCGTTCTTGAAAGTGGTGGGCTTCATCACCACGGTGACGCCGTTGGCAAGGGTGACCTCAGTGAAACCGAAGGTCTTATCTTCTTTGCGGGCGGTCACTTTCGCCCCGGCCAGTGTTTCGGGGATCAGCTTGCCGGATACCGTTTTGTCCACATAAGGGGTTACCTGCGTGGCCAGGGCTGTTTTGTACACCTGCAGGAGTTGGGTGGTGTCGGGGACGATGTTGTCCGGTTTGTCGGGGCCGGTGACCAGGATCTCTGTATTTTTTCCTGTCAGCGTCATATCCATCATACGGTTGAGGCTGCTCAGGGTGATGCCGGGCAACAGCTCTTTCACCAGTTGGTATTCCTTGTCTATTCCCGGGAAAGCTTCCTGCTCCAGGAAATTGCGTACATACTCATCCACGTAAGAGGAAGAGTTGGTCTTGTCCTTTTCCTGCAGCATATTTTCATAGTTGCTGAGGATGCTGGCTTTCTGACGTTCCAGCTCACCTGCGGTAAATCCGTATTTCTTGGCCCGCATGTTCTCTTCGATGATGCGGGCGAGCGACTCTTTGATCATATTTGTTTTGGGGACGGCAAAACACTGCCAGGCATCTTTGGTGCGCACCAGGAAGCCGCCGTAACCGCAGCCGGCATATACGAAAGGAGCATCCGGCTTGCGGGATATCTCGGAGAATCGTTCATTGAGCATCCCTCCGATGAGGGAATACATCAGACTTTTCCGGTAATCCCGGGTGGTGATGAGCGGGGATTTGTTGTGTTTCCAGAAGACGGCCACCTGGTTACTGGTAGCCTCTTTGTCGGTGGCCACGGCAATGATCGGCTGGTCATTGTCCGGCAGGCCGTAAACCTTCCGTACCCTTTCGTCAGACGGGTTGGGGATGGTCTCAAAATGTTCGTGTATGGCTTTCTCGGCATAAGCCGGGTCGATGTCCCCCACCACGATCACTGCCTGCAGGTCGGGGCGGTACCAGTCATGGTAAAAACTTGTCAGTGCCGTGTAAGGACAGTGCATGACGATATCCATCTTGCCGATGGGCAGGCGCTCTGCATAGCGGGAGCCCCGGAAAAGCACCGGGAAATACTTCCGCATCATCCGGTCCTGGGCGCCCAGACCCAGCCGCCATTCCTCATGTATCACGCCCCGCTCCTTGTCGATCTCCTGGTGATCGAACGACAGGTAGTGGGACCAGTCCTCCAGGATCAGGAAGGCGGAATCCAGCAGACCCTGCCGGTCGGAAGGGAGCTGGAACTGATAGATCGTTTCGTCAAAGGAGGTAGAGGCATTGAGATCGGCACCGAAACGCATGCCTGTCTCTTCCAGAAAATCCACAAGCTGGTTCTTGCTGAAATGCTTGCTGCCGTTGAAGGCCATGTGTTCACAGAAATGGGCCAGGCCCTGCTGGTCGTCATTCTCCAGGATCGATCCGGCATTGACCACCATGCGGAACTCCACCCGGTCCCTGGGTTTCTCGTTATGACGTATGTAATACTTCAGCCCGTTTTTCAGGGTGCCGGTGATCACATCAGGATCCTGCGGCAGGGTGTCACTGAGTTGCTGTGCGGTAAGCGTAAAGGGGAGGATAAGGAGCATTAAGCCCGCGAAAAAGAATATGTTACGTTTCATGAGATGAGGTATTGATTAAGATTCTGTGCCAAAAGTAAAAAATAATTGCTGAATGATGAGGTATTATGTTATGGGGTAAAAGTTGTAATATTGCATTGCGATATTGATAACTTAAAAAGGACAGGGATTTGCTATTAAAAAGAACGGCACTTTTCCTGATACTGTCATTCATTGTGCTGGCTGGTATATCCCAGGAAAAGTATACCATCAGCGGTTATATCAGTGACCAGGCTTCCGGTGAGAAGCTGATCGGCGCGAATGTGTACGATCAGCGCAGCCGTTCGGGGGCTGTGAGCAATGTGTATGGTTTCTATAGTCTCACGCTGCCGGCCGGGGAGGTGGATCTGGTGGTGTCATATGT